>JAFQAM010000322.1 GCA_017416885.1 Clostridia bacterium
AAGCCGTAGGCTATATCGAATTTGCGTAGCAAATATATCGAAATGTAGGGGATGGCGTCCTCGACATCCCGAAAATAATGGGTATTGAATAATGAATGTGAATAGTGAAAAGGTGCGACTTTGTCGCGGTAGGGGATGGCGTCCTCGACATCCCGAAAATAATAGATAATGAATAATTGTCGCGGTAGGGAAAGGACATTATTAATCATACGACCTTGTCGCAATTCATACGCGCTTGCTTGCAATTCATTATTAGAAAACGAATTGAATACTTTATATTCATTAATGCGACAAGGCCGCATTCTCCTTCGTCGCATTACACAAAACCGTAGGCGCAATTTTGTACACCTTGCTCAATTGATTTGTTTATAAAAATATGGTAAAATATTAATGTAGCTAAATAAATCAACAAGGAGAAATACAATGAAAAAGAAGCTATTATTAATCGCGTTGGCAGTAGTAATTTTATCCTTTGCTTTTGTTTTATCTGTTGGAGCAGCGGAAACTAAAAATGATAAGGGAATTATCTATTCCGACAGCAACGAATTCGGTACAGTTAATATTCTTGATGTTATGACACCCGTAACATCCTCGGTAAAAACCGATGCCGAGAATTACACAACAACATATTATGAGCAGCACTCATTGGAGCAAAGAGTTGTTCTTGCAAACGGTGACGGCACATATTCAACCTATCCGTCTGCATACATTATGAACCTTAATAACAACTACTATAAGCTTATGGCTGTAAACCCCGCAAAGCTTAATGCTCATACAGGCTACGAGTACACAATGGAAAGCATTATCCGCTTTGAAATGCCTGAGGGAATTACAAGAATCGGTCACGATGAAAGAAGCGCTATCAACATTAAGCAAGCGGTAAACTGTGTATATTTATCACTCCCTGCTTCATATGATACATCAAGCGGCACTCAAATGGGAAGCGCATTCCAAGGAATGAGCAGTCTTGTAACTATTGATATGTCCAAGTGTACAAAAATGGTATATGTAAACGGCAACTGGTTCAGAGACTGTACATCATTAACAACCATTTTATGGCCACAGTCCGGTCTTAAGGAAATCAGAAACGGCGCGTTTGTTAACTGCACAAGCTTAAAGACACTCGTTCTCCCCGAGGGAACAACCTTACCTGAGCATACACAAAATGACTACGGAGCATTTGGTAACTGTACATCACTTGAGTCTGTAACAATTCCAAGCTCAATGACAAATATCCACAAAAGAGCATTCCATAAATGCACATCTCTTACAACCATCAATTTCCCAGAGGGCGTTGATATTACATTCCAGGACCACACATTTGCCGAAACAGGCGTTAACTCAATTTCCATTCCCGAAAGCATTACAGTATTAGGCAACTATATGTTCCAGAACTGTAAATCACTTGCAACAGTAAAGTTCAACGGCACTAATCTGACAAAAATCGGTACCGCCGCATTTGAAAACTGTATAGGTCTTGGCAATATAGTTCTCCCTGAGGGCTTAACAACTCTTGGCAACTGCGCATTCAAGGGCTGTAAGGGCTTAACAAGCGTTACATTCCCAACAACACTTACAACCGTTGAGGACAGAGAGCATTTCTTAAATACTGCCCTTACTGAGGTTATCGGTCTTGAAAATACAAAGCTTACAAGAATTTCATATTCAATGTTCAGAGGCTTAAAAAGCTGGACACCTGATGTTATCAAGCTTCCGAATACAGTAACATATATTGATACCTATGGCTTTGCCGATGTTGGCGTTAAGAAGGTTATCATAGGCGACGGTATGGTGGAAATCAAAAACGAAGCTTTCACAGGCTGTAAATCTATGATCGAGTTTGTTCTACCGTCAGGTCTTACAACTATTAACTTTAATAACAGCACCGCAAGACTGTTCTTTGTAACAAGCACAGATACAACATACCTTGAAACAATTAAATCAAAAGCAGGTGCATCTGCTATTGTTTCATACGAGAGCTATATGTCAAATCCGTTTGAATATGAAACAGGCAAGTATGTAATTTCAGGTATGAATACCTGTGAAGCATTCTATGATAATCAGCACCAGCTTGATCCCGAAAAATCAAATGCTTGCGCAGGCATTTGCGCAAACTGTGGCTTGGCTGCGATTTCCGCAAATCCTATTCATAATTATATAACAACAATCGTATATGAAAACTATCTTTCATACGGCGTAAGAACACAAACCTGTCAGAACGAGGGCTGTACCCATAAAGCGAAGCCGTTTGTAACTGATGCAAATCCAATTATCCTTGGCTTCAAGGGCTTCTCCGTAAAGGAAAACGGTAACGGCATAACCTTCGGCTATTCATTCGATAAGAAAGCAATCGAGGAATTTGAAGCGATTTACGGTAAAGTTGAGCTTGGCTTCGTGGTTGCGGTTAAATCTTCCCTTGGCGAAAATGCGCCGCTTAAAGCAAACGGCGATAAATCAAGCGATAATGTGGTAAAAACAGCTATCACAGACAGAGCATCGGCTTACACAGGCGCAGACTTCATTCTCCGCGGCAATTGGGATGATATGGTTGACCTTGATGGTGATGAAGTAGCAGAAACAGATGTAAAGAAGGTTGAATTCTATATGGCAGGCTACATCATCGTAAACGGCGCTGTATCTTACCTCAACTATGGCGCTTCAGGTGCAACAGCAGGCACAGTTACATTCGAGCAAGCAAGCACAGTAGCTTAAATAAATACCACAAAAAAGAGCAGATTTTCTGCTCTTTTTTGTATTTATCATGCAACCTTGTCGCAATTCATGTGCTTGCATAATTCATGACCGAAGGTCAATTCATGCGTCAGCAATTCATTAATTGAAAACTCCATATTCATTAATGCAAAAAAATTATATCAAATAAATAGTTGACAAAAAAGCCATTATATGGTAACATATACTATGTATAGGTATCATTACTATATAAAAAATTCAACAAAGGAGAAAAAACAATGAAAAAGAAGCTTTTAGTTTTCAGCGTGCTTGTAGTAGCAATTATGTGCTTATTTGCTATTTCAATTAGCGCGGCTTCAACAGAGGTTATCGATGGTGTGACATATTATTTAAATAATGGTTCAGCATCAATAACAAACGCAAACAAATCTGGTTGTACTATTGAAACTGTAATCGTTCCTGAGGTTGTAACAGGCAAAGACGGACAAGGATATACAGTTAAGGAAATCAACAATCAGGCATTCCAGGGCAACCAAAACATTAAGTATGTGTCCCTTCCATCCACATTAACAAAAATTGGACAACAGGCATTCCAAAACTGTTCAAATCTTGTATTTGTAGAGTTTAATGACAATACAAATGCGATGAACTGGCCAGGTTGCGGCGTGTTTGATAACTGTAAAGCATTGAAGGCGATTTCTTTACCTGACGGACTTTCAAAAATTCCAGACCAATGCTTTAGAAATTGCGCAGAGCTTACAGCGGTTTACCTACCTTCATCATTACAATGGATTTCAGGCAATAAGGGCGATGATGGCGCAGGCTTCTACAACAACGCACAAATGTACTTTGTACAAAATTCATTTGATGTTGTTGATGAAAATGGCGACTTCTACACAGCAGAAAGCTTTAACGCTCCTGCAAAGCCATCTGTATATTTCTTCCCATCAGGACTTTTATATCTTTGCGGACACCATAACCATAACGGTAGCCACGCAATGGACGGGGCTGGTATGGTATCGAATACAGGTTATGACGATTTAGCAATTGCAAAATGTCAAAGCCTTAACTCTGTTTTAGTTCTTCCCGAAGGCTTTACAGGCTTTGATGATGTAGCAAATAAGGGAAATCCTGACCAAAGAGGCGACACCGTTGGCAGTGGCTTAATCAGAAACTGTGCTACAAGCAGCAATCCAATCACACTTGTATTTATGGGCAAGATTGACCGTGTTTCTATGGATAGAAAGAGCGGTGGTACACAGTATATGACATATGTATTTGCTAACGAAGCAAACACAAGCTTTGAAAATACAAAAATCGGTACTTGGTTCAACACAAGTGACTCAGGTTACCAAAATCAAAATGAAATGTATGTAGTATTCTGCCACGCAAACAATGGCGCAGGTGCAAAATATAAGGTTGGCTTTAAGGGAACAGACGGCCAAACAAACTACCCTGTATTAACAAGCGAGCTTCAAGAGGGCGCTTCTGTACATGTAGTTAATCCAAATAAAGCGCAAACTACTCCAGCTGATTGCGTAAATAACGCGGTAGCAACAAACTTCTGCTTCTGTGGCGCAGCTATGGGCACAAGCGAGGTTGAAAACTCTGCTCTCGGTCACGAGTTTGACCTTGAAAAGGGCGCTACAAAGCTTTCAATCGTATACGCTAACTACCTTGCAAACGGCGAGCTTAGCGTTAAGTGCGCAAGATGTGCTGAGTGTGCAAAGAGTGAAACAGCTCCAATCATTTCCGAGTTCAAGGGCTTCTCAGTAAGCGAAAAGGGTGACGGCATTACATTCGGTTATGCATTCAATAATGATGCAATTGCTGAGTTTGAAGCTGTTAATAAGTGCGAGGTTGAGCTTGGCTTCGTAGTAGCAGCAAAAGCTTTACTTGGCGAAAACGCGCCGCTAAAAGCTGACGGAGCTGCAGCAACAGATAAGGTGATTAAGGCTTCCGTTGCTAATGACGAATATACAGCAGCTGACTTCGTTCTCCGTGGCGCTTGGGAAGGCAATGTAACAATTAATGAAGCAGAAATCGACATTAAGAAGGTTGAATTCTATATGGCAGGCTACATCATCATAAACGGCGCTGTATCTTACCTCAACTATGGCGCTTCAGGTGCAACTGCAAGCACAGTTACATTCGAGCAAGCAAGCACAGTAGCTTAAATAAATACCACAAAAAGAGCAGATTTTTCTGCTCTTTTTTTAGTGGTCAGTGGTTGGTTCTCATTTTGCAAAGCAAAATATATCGAATTTCGCTTGCGAAATATATCGAAGCCGTAGGCTATATCGAATTTGCGTAGCAAATATATCGAAATGTAGGGGATGGCGTCCTCGACATCCCGAAAATAATGGGTATTGAATAATGAA
>JAFQAM010000323.1 GCA_017416885.1 Clostridia bacterium
ATACAGTAAACGTAGAAGAGGCATCCTTGGAATATACATATAAGCTCGCCATAAGAGATACAGGCGTATATGGAATTGCAAACGGTAGCTTTGAAAATGGATTAGACGGTTGGACATTAGTAGGTACAGTAGGCGAAAGCCCATTCGGTGGAGTTGATAACAAGACCACATTCTGGGGCGAAGGCTATGCTATGAATAATATAGGTAGCTATTTCTCATCCTATGCAGATGGCGCTGAGGAAGCATCACAAGGTACATTAGCTTCTCCTTACTTCACCGTAAAGAGCGAATATGCTACTTATATGCTTGGTGGAGCAGGCAACCGTAATGTATATATCACTATCGAAAACAAAAACGGTGATGTATTGGCTATTTACCGCAATACTAAATTTGCAGATTTCCCGGAGGGAGAGTTCTCTGTTGAGCAAAAACGCGAAATGATAGGAAGCACAGTATTCCTTGCTAACCTTGTAACATATAAGGTTAATCTTTCAGCATTTAACGGTCAGGAAATCAGATTTGTTATTCACGACCATGCTTCATCAGGCTGGGGCGTAGTATTCTTTGATGAGCTTATTACATATTACTCATCAGAGGAGGAAATTACTGAAAACGCTGTATTGGCTGAAAATCTTTTAGCCAATAAAGACGAGCTTAATGCTGAAATTGCTTTAGGAATAACAGAGAAGGGCGATTACACCGAGGAGTCATATAATGCATATGCAGAAAAGCTTGAAGAAGCGAAATCAATTGTAAGCAACATTAATGTTGACCAGGATGCAGTTGATAAAATAGCAAAAGAGTTAAAGGATGCCCGTCTTGCACTCACTGTAAGACCTATTGAAGAGGTTAAGGATACAACTAAAGTATTCAAGTTAACCGCAGGAAACATAAAGGAAATTGTTTTGGCTGATTATATCAATACTAATGGCTTAAGCAAAATCTCTTATGAAATAAAATCAAATAACAGCGCAGTAACACTTGGCTCACTTGTTGACGGTAAATTAACTGTTACAGCAGGTGAAGTAAGTAAGGAAACAGATGTAACTGTATCAATCAATGCTTTATATGATGGAAATATTAAGCTTACAGTTACATTATCCATCAAGGTTACTAATGACCAGACACCCACCGTATTAGTAAATGAGATAGTTAAGGAATACGATGTGTACGCGCTTGAAAACAAAGCTAATATTATCCTTGATTTGTCTAAAAACATAGATAATGCAGCTAATATCAAGCTTAGCTACTCCGTAAATTATAACGGAAAAGACACCGCTCTTTCTGACTCACTCTATACATTTACATTTGGTAAATATACAGAAGCAGTTACTGACGAAATCATAACAGTTACAGTTTCATATGAGCTAAACGGACAACCAAAGACTTCAGAATACACCTATAAGCTTTCTATGAAGGATACTACCTCATACAGACTTGTAAACGGTGGCTTTGAAAACGGCTTAACAGGTTGGGATAAGGTTGGCAATATAGGCGATGTAAGCTCCGACACAAGCTATTGGGTAAACGAATGGGAAAATGACGGAAAGGGATACCTATTCGGTATGGATGGAGAAAAAATGTTCTCCGCGTATGCGCCAGGCGCAGAGGAAAGCGCAGTTGGTACATTGACAAGCTCAACCTTCACAATTGGTGGTTCAGGCTTTATTACATTTAAGCTTGGTGCAATGAAGGACGGCAACTATGTTTATGTAGATGTAGTTGATGCTAAAACAAAGGAAATTCTTGCCCGTTATTATAATGGCTTATGGGCTGAATATACTGACGAGCTAAAGAGTGGATGTACTCTTATCTCTTATAAGGCAGACTTGTCCGCGTTTATTGGCAAGGATGTATTCTTCCGTGTAAGCGATAACGCAGACAGCGGATACGGCTTATTCTTCTTAGATAGCTTCAATACCTACTATGAAACAGAGCCAGATGGTTTTAATGTTGCGACATCTGTAAATTATAATGTAACAGGAACAATATACGATTTATTCAATGGCGGATTTGAGCTTGGCGATGTTCAAGGCTGGTGGAATAATGGTGAGATAGGTCATGTAACCGATGCTGATGCATTCTTTAGCGGCGTAGCATACGGTAAGGATGGTAATTACCTATATAGCGGTGTTGAGGATTTTGAAGCAGGCAATGGAAAAGAAGGAAATCGAGGCGTGCTTACAAGCTCAATGTTTGAAATCGGTGGCACAGGTCATATCTCATTTATGCTTGGCGGTGGCGGTAATGTATTATGCTACATTCAAGTAATTGATTCTACCACAGGCGAAATTCTTGCAAGAT
>JAFQAM010000003.1 GCA_017416885.1 Clostridia bacterium
CACATTCGCCGCCGTCAAGGATAAGTGGAATTTTTCCGTTCATATCGTCATAGACATGGCGTGCGGGGGTTGGCGATGGCTTGCCCGATGTATTGGCAGAGGGGGCGGCTATTGGAATTCTTGCAATTTCAATAAGCTTTCTCGCTACCTTATGGATTGGGCATCTAATAGCTAATGTATCAAGTCCCGCTGTTACCTCATAAGGAATTATATCCCTTTTAGGAATAATAACCGTTAGAGGTCCCGGCATAAATTTTTCTGCTAATTTATAGTATAGCTGATTTGTGCGCGCAATTTTCTCGGCATCCTGCGGCTCTGCTATATGCACAATTAATGGATTGTCATTTGGTCTGCCCTTTGCCTTAAAAATATTAAGGCAAGCGGTTTTATTAAGAGCATTTGCTCCTAATCCATAGACAGTTTCCGTTGGGATTGCAACTAACTCTCCGTCATTTAATAGCTTAGAAGCATATTCAAGCTCTGATATACTATTTTCTGTTACCTTGAAAATTTCGGTTTTCATTTTTTGCTTCTTTCTTTGGTATTAATTTCCGCCCTTAAGCTTTTCGGCTGCGTCTGCGGTTGCTAACTTTTCAAGCATTTCGCCGATATCACCGTTTAAGAATGCTTCAAGGGAATAAATTGTATAGCCTATTCTATGGTCGGTTACACGGCTTTGCTGATAGTTGTAGGTTCTGATTTTTTCACTTCTATCGCCTGTACCTACCTGGCTCTTTCTTTCAGATGCGATTTTGTCATTTTGCTCACGAACCTTGATATCGTAAAGCTTTGTTCTTAAAATCTTGAATGCCTTATCCTTGTTCTTGAATTGGCTTCTTTCGTCCTGACATTCAACAACAATGCCTGTTGGCTTATGGATAAGACGGATAGCGGATTCGGTTTTATTTACATGCTGTCCGCCTGCTCCGCTTGATTTACAGGTTTCTACGATAACATCGCCCATATTAAGCTCAACCTCTACATCCTCTGCCTCAGGTAATACGGCAACGGTTGCGGTTGAGGTTTGGACTCTGCCCTGGGACTCAGTCTCGGGAACTCTTTGTACACGGTGAACACCGCTTTCAAACTTAAAGCGTGAATATGCGCCCTCTCCCGAAATCATAAAGGTTACCTCTTTAAAGCCCTTTAAGCCTGTTTCGTTGGCGCTTGTAAGCTCGAATTTAAAGTTGTTTGCCTGCGCGTACATTGAGTACATTCTGTATAGGTCATAGGCAAAGAGAGCTGCCTCCTCACCGCCTGCACCCGCTCTGATTTCTACAACGACATTCTTATCGTCGTTAGGGTCCTTAGGTATAAGAAGGATTTTCAGCTCCTCTTCAATTACCTCAATTTTAGCCTTGCAATCCTTATATTCCTCAACGGCGATTTCGTACATTTCGCCGCTTTCCTCCTCCATAAGAGATTTTGCGCCCTCCATATCGCTTTGAGTTTTCTTGTACTCGCGGTATTTTTCAATGATTGGAGTCAGATTTTTATATTCCTTCATAAGTGAGGTAAAAAGCTGTTGGTTGGAGACTGTTTCGGGGTCCTCAAGGCACTTTTCTATTTCTTTAAATCTGTTTTCTGCTTCTAATAATTTATTAAACATACAAATCCTATCTGTTTTTTGATTATGCTTTCTTTACTAAGTGAATTGCAAAGCCTGCGATTTCTTCCTTCAGGTAGATAACCTTAAGGTTGCCCTTATCGTCATAGCCTGCGCTTTCCTCGATAAATTCAATGCCTTGGCCTTCAAGGTATGCTTTTGCTCTGTCGGGGAAGTTGGTTGCAACTGCAATATGCCCGTTTGCGCCGTAGTATGGAGTGTGCATTAATTCAAAATCGCTACCGCAGAAGGTTGATTTATTTCCTTCCTTGTAGTTAAGACCGAATAATGAGCAAATCAGCTTTGCGCTGCTTGTTGCGATTTCCTTATTTTCACAGTTAATGCCGATATGAGCAAGCTTGAAGCCAAGCATTTTCATAACTGCGCTTCTTGTAAGCTTTGTGATTTCCTCAAAGTTGCCCGCATCAATAAGAGCATCCTTAACCATAAAGCTGCCGCCGCAAGCGATAATCTTATTGAATGAGAGATATGCAAGCATATTTTCCTCGTTAATTCCGCCTGTTGGCATAAACTTAAGGTTGCCGTATGGCGCGCTCATTGACTTAATCATATTAAGTCCGCCTGCTGCCTCAGCCGGGAAGAACTTTACAGCCTTTAAGCCTAATTCAAGCGCTTGCTCAACCTCGGAAGGTGTTGCGCATCCCGGGAGTACAGGAACGCCCTTTTCAAGACAGTGCTTAACTACTCTCGGGTTAAGGCCAGGGCTTACGATAAACTTAGAGCCTGCTGCGATTGCCTCGTCTGCTTGCTCAGGTGTAAGGATTGTGCCTGCGCCTACAAGCATATCGGGAACTGCTTTTGTAATTTCTGCAATCGCTTCCTTTGCGCAGGATGTTCTGAATGTGATTTCCGCGCAGTTAAGTCCGCCTTCCTTTAATGCCTTTGCAAGGGGCACTGCATTTTCAACCTTTGTGATTTTTATAACAGGAACAAGTCCAAAATCGTGAAGCTGTTCAAATATATCTTTCATTTCAAAGTCCTCGCTATATGTCAAATTATTTGCAGAATGCAACTAAAGCCTTGTGAGCTTGATAAATATCGTTCTTGGAGATTACCTCAAGTGGCGCGTGCATTGAAAGAACCGCAACGCCTAAGTCAACTGTATTGATGTTTTGGTTAGCGATATACATAGCAACTGTTCCACCGCCGCCTACATCAATTTTGCCAAGCTCGGCTGTTTGCCAAATTACGCCTGCATCCTTAAAGATTTTTCTGATGTAGCCTACATACTCAGCGCTTGCATCGTTTGTGGAGCTCTTTCCACCGCCGCCTGTGTACTTGTTCATAACAACGCCGCAGTTTACAATAGCGCTGTTTCTCTTTTCAAATACCTCCGGATACATTGGATCGTAGCCTGCGCTAACATCGGCAGACAGACACATAGAGTTTGCTCTGACTACATTTGCGTTACCGCCAAGATTTCTTGAAATCTCTTCGATTAGGTCAACGATAAGACGGCACTTCATACCGCTTACGCCCTCTGAGCCGATTTCCTCTTTATCTGCTAAGATGCACATAATTGTGTGCTCGCTATTCTTACATTCCATAATAGCGGTAAGTGATGGATATGCACATACTCTGTCATCGTGGCCGTATGCGCCAATCATTGAACGGTCAAGGCCTAAGTCTCTTGCTTTACCTGCAGGAACTGCTGTAAGCTCTGCGCTTACGAAGTCGCTTTCTGTAATGCCGTATTTATCGTTTAAGATTTTGAGCATATTGAACTTAACCTTATCCTCAGTTGCGCCCTCAAGTGGCTCTGAGCCGATTAAGAGGTTAAGGCTTTCGCCTGCGTGAGCTGTGCCTAATGGCTTTTGGGACTGCTCTCTTGCAAGGTGTGGGAGAAGGTCGGTGATGCAGAAAATTGGATCGCCCTCGTCCTCACCGATGATAACCTCAACATTATTGCCGTCA
>JAFQAM010000324.1 GCA_017416885.1 Clostridia bacterium
ATACATACGGTCGCTTTGACTTGGAAATTGTCAGCGGTAGCGGCTCACTTGTATATGATATAAACGGCAAGGAATATATTGACCTATCCACAGGTATTGCAGTAAATACCTTCGGTGTTTCCGATAATGAGTGGAAAAATGCAATAATAGAGCAGCTAAACAAGGTGCAACACACCTCAAACCTATATTATTCCGAGCCCTGCGCAATCTTAGCAAAAATGCTTTGCGAAAGAACAAACGCAAAAAAGGTATTTTTCTCAAACTCAGGCGCGGAAGCCAATGAATGCGCAATTAAAACCGCAAGACTTTGGGCAAGCGAAAATAAGGGCGAGGAATACTTTAATATAATCACATTAAAAAATAGCTTCCACGGAAGAACGATCACCACATTATCAGCCACAGGTCAGGATGTTTTTCATAAATACTTTAATCCCTTAACCGACGGCTTCCTCTACGCAGATTCAAACAATATTGATAGCGTAAAGGACTTAGTAGCTAACAATAAATGCGCCGCTATTATGATGGAGCTTGTTCAGGGTGAGGGCGGAGTAATGGCTTTAAACCAAGATTTTGTTGACGGTGTATGCGCTCTTGCCAAGGAAAATAACATTTTAGTTATTATTGACGAGGTGCAGACAGGTAACGGCAGAACAGGCGAGCTTTACGCATTCCAAAGCTACGGTATTACTCCCGACATTGTATCAACCGCTAAGGGACTCGCAGGCGGCTTACCTCTTGGCGCAACTCTATTCTTTGATAAAACAGAAAACACCTTAAAAGCAGGACTTCACGGCTCTACCTTCGGTGGCAATCCAATTGCCTGCGCAGGAGCTATAAATATACTTAGCCGTATTGACAGACAAATGCTTGATAGCGTAAAAGCAAAATCAAAATATATTTTTGATACCTTGAACGGTAGCGAGGGTATTAAGAGCGTAAGCGGCTTAGGACTTATGATAGGCATCGAAACAGAGGGAGATGTGTCTGTAATTCTATCAAAATGTATGGAAAAAGGCATATTGCCAATCAAAGCCAAGAATAAATTAAGATTGCTTCCTGCGCTTAATATTCCAATGGACTTACTTAAAAAAGCAATCAACATAATTAAAGAAACCGCTAAGGAGAATAAATAATGAATTTCTTAAAGGGAAAGGACTTTTTAAAGCTTCTTGATTTCTCAACTGAGGAAATCAGCAAGCTCATAGATTTAGCAGCATTATTAAAAGCAAAAAAGAAAAAAGGCGAAGCCCACGATTATTGCAAGGGCAAAAATATCGCATTGATTTTTGAAAAAACAAGCACAAGAACAAGATGTAGCTTCGAGGTTGCCGCCCACGATTTAGGTATGGGAGTAACATACCTTGATCCAACAGGCTCGCAAATCGGCAAAAAGGAAAGCATAGCAGACACCGCAAGAGTGCTTGCATCAATGTATGACGGCATCGAATACCGTGGCTACGGTCAAGAAATAGTTGAGGAGATTGCAAAATATTCTAAAGTACCGGTATGGAACGGCTTAACCAACGAATTTCACCCAACACAAATCCTTGCCGACTTCTTAACAATCAAGGAGCATTTTGGCAAATTAAAATGCATCAAGCTTGTTTATATGGGAGATGCAAGATACAATATGGGCAACTCTCTGATGGTAGGCTGCGCAAAAATGGGACTTGATTTTGTTGCTTGCGCGCCTAAAAAATATTTTCCCGATCAAGCTTTAATCGACACATGTCAAGAGATAGCCAAGGAAACAGGCGCAACTCTGTCATTTGAGGAAAATCCGGATGCAGCTGTAAAAAATGCAAATGTAATCTACACAGATGTATGGGTGTCAATGGGTGAGCCGGTCGAAGTATGGCAAGAAAGAATTAACGATCTTGCCCCA
>JAFQAM010000325.1 GCA_017416885.1 Clostridia bacterium
ACGAAAGCGGTATTATTTATAGCAAAAACTTAAATTTTGCAAATGCTCTACAAGATTTGGGCGGAAATTTAATTTATGATATTACCGTTGCTCCATTTAAGCTTTCACAGGATATTGAGCCCATATTTTTAAAAATTGATGTTGGCTCATATGCAAATACATTTGATGAGGCTATGCAATCGGGATATGAGCTTGCGTTGGTCATTTTTGGCGCATTAAGCTAAAAACGATAATTTTTTTATAGCATCATTTTTTACAATGCAATCGTAATGCTCATTAAGATATGACGACATACCGCATTTTATGTATTTACCGTATTCAAGTAAAAATGCATACTTTAAATTTTTAAAATTTATATTTTCCATAGCTAAAAGATACTTTTTTCTGTCTTTATCATAATAAACCGATGTTTTTTCTTGATGCTTGATTTCATTAAGTCTATAAATTACGCTAAGCAGCTTATCAAGGCTGTCAAGCTCGTAAATTGCTTGATTTATCTTCTTTTTGGCTTCTATATCAGGATTTTTATCCTTGTACACGGTTTTGCTTGCCTCCGTACCGATACAGCTTATATATATTTCACAACCACCGTTTTTTGATGGGAATATTTCAGTAAAAAGCTTTTTATTACTGTATGAAAAATCTGTTTTTGATTTTATTTCCTTTAGAAGACACGAAAATGCTTCCTTGATTTCATTTTCGTTAAGCTCTTCATTATTCAAGATATTATATTTTGTTGCTTCCTCGCGGTTCAGGGAAACCTTAACGGCTTGCTTGCCTATTCTTAATATCTCCATGGGTCCACCTCCCTTTTAAACATTATATGCTTTACTTAAAAATAGTGCAAGGAACAATATTTGTAAAATTTGAGTATATATGTATTTTTGCACTGATTTGACAATATAATTTAACAGAAAGAAAAGGAGTTTTATATGAAAAGGTTTATAATTTTTGCTTTGATTTTAATTTCTATGCTATGCATAGGCGTATCTGCCACTGATATTATTTCGCCTGCTATTGAGGTTATTGCAGGTCAAAATGAAATGATAAAAACAGGACTGACACAGGACGGGACAATTTCTTTTGATACATATGACTTTGATGAGGTTTTAGGCACAAATGTAAAGAGCATTACTGTTTGCAGTCTGCCAAATGATAGCGACGGAAGGCTAATGCTTGGTAACTTATATGTTGTTGAAAATCAAGTGATTTCAAGAGAGGATTTTTCTCTTTTAAAGTATGTGTCAGCATCAAATAAAGAAAGCAATGACACATCATTTACATTTGAGCCAAACGGTAGCGGATATATAATTGAGTGCTCGCTTAAATCGATTGAAAATGTAAATTTTTCACCTGTTGCTTCAAACGGTGAGGTTATCAGCGTTTGGACACAGGAAAATATATCAAGCTACGGTACGCTTGCAGGGTACGATCCAGACGGGGACAATTTGAAATTTGAGATAGTAAATTATCCTAAAAAGGGACTTGTAAAACTGACAAATAGCGACACAGGTGACTATAAATACACTCCTTTTGTTAATGCAAGAGGTACTGATGCGTTTTCGTACAGAGTAAGAGATAGCTACGGTGAATACTCAGAAATTTGCACAGTAAATATTAAGGTTGATAAGCTAAGAGTAAGCTTAGTATTTAATGATTTAGAAAATGAAAAGTATTTGAATGCGGCTTTGGTAATGAAGGAGCTTGACATAATGGAATGCTTGGAAAACAGTGACGGCTCATTCTCCTTTAAGCCTAATGAAAAAATTACAAGAGAGGAATTTGTTTATTTGCTTATGACCACATTGGGAGCAAAAAACGTGCCTACTCTTGATAAAACAAGATTCGCGGATAATGATGAAATATCGCCACAGTATAGAGGATATATTGAGGGCGCTATGTCTCTTGGAATAATCAGCGGTGAAAATAAACAGGACGGATTATACTTCAATCCTAAAAAAGAAATAACACTTGCCGATGCTGCTATGATTATAAATAATATAATCGGCGCAAAAGCAAATAACAAACCAACCTTTAAGGATGATGATGGTATTCCAAGCAATGCAAGAGATGATATTTATGCTCTTTGTGAAGCCGGTATAATCAGCTGTGAAAACGGTGAAATAAAAGCAACCAATCCGCTTTCACGCTCACAGACTGCTCAAATACTGCTTTCGCTTTTACAATATAGAGGAAAATTAAACTAAAAAACGCCAATATGTGTCGATAATCGGCACATATTGGCATTTTTTATATAAAGAGTACTTATTATTAATATTTAATATCATCAAAAATAATCAAGTCACATTTTGAACAACATAGTTTTTTTGTCATAAAATTAATATCATTGATTATATTTGTTTTATCACTATAAAATATCCAAATAAAATACTTTTTCAAATCAAAATAATTAAGTATTGCTTCTACTCTGTTTTTATCGGCTTTTGTCCATAGTATACAATCCTCTGGATTTTGGGATTTCAGAAAAGATATTAACTGTTCGTTTAATTTTAGTTTTTTAATGTTTTCAATAAAATATTCCTGTTTTATTTTTAAAATTGTCTTTTTTTCATCTTCATTAAGTTTAATTTTTAAAAAAACTATTTCTCTTGTAATTCTTGAATCAATATCAATCGTATCTTTATTGAGAACTTTTAGTGCATAATTATATGCTTCATTATTAAGTTCATCTGTATATACAAGAGTGTTGTCTAAGTCAAAAATGTATTTAATCATATGCCCGTAATTTTTTGTTGCTTTATGTCAGTTATAACTTTTTTACTTAGAAATTCGTTATTTATTGATTTTATAAACTGTATTTGAGTAGGTGTAATAATGTCTACGCTTTCAATTGTTTTGTACTCACGATTCAGTCCAAATTGTATGTCATTGGAATCCGTCTCAAAATTAAACATTACATATCTTTTAATTCCAAATTTCTGCGCATACTCCATAGCATGACGAGATCCACTATCTCCTTCACCTTTTTTGTAACTCGCTATCAAAATAACAGCTTTTGAAAACATCGCTTGCAACCTATCTCGTTCAATGTATCTTGCTACTGCTTCGTACTTATTATCAGCATCTTTGAAATACTCTGTCAGTAATAATCCGCCACTTTCTACAATACTATCAGCCAATTCTCTGTTTTTTCTCGGTGCAATATTATTTAAATCTGTTGGTAGAATAGCTATAGTTTTAGCATGTTTTTCTACACACACTCTATGTGCTATTTCATCACATCCTTTTGCTAAACCACTAACGATATTCAATTCGCAATCCAATAATTTTTCTACTATCCTTCGCTCTCTTTTTTCAATTTCCGATGTAGGATCGGTTAAGCCGATAACTGCAACATTGTTATTCAAGTTTTCCAACAATTTTCTCTGTCCCTTGTAAAATAATAAATATGGTTTTTCGCTGTTTTTAGCATTAGGATTTATGCATGGAAAATCCTCATCAAATACGCATATCATGCCTAACTTTTGATATTCAACAGCCTCAAACTGTTTTTTTAGTTCATCGCACTTAATTGAAATATCAAAATGCTCAACAAACAGTTTTTCAATGTCTTCTAAATTACTAAAATCTTTCCAAAACTGGTTGTTAGTTCGTATATATCCACATTCTTTTGCAGCCAAAATCTTCAATGCAATATTAGTATAAACCATATTTCCTCCTAAATTTTTGTATAAGCTACTGAATAAAATACAACTCTTTTCGCCCCATAAGATAATAGTGCCTGAATACAATCTTCATCTATATTGCAATATCGAGTATATATGTCATCAATTAACAAAACCTCTCTACCATAAATTTTGCTTTTATCTATGTAACAGGTAGCATTAGTAATGCCAGGGTATGGCATCGGTCCATTGTTTCTTGCACTAGACCGTGCTAAATGAGTTGTAGCAGTATCTATTTTTCTAACTATTGTCGATGTTCCATTTTCAATAGAATTTAAATAATCGCAAGCTACGCTTACGGATATTTGAAAATGCATCTGAGATTCAGCCATATTCGCTCTTGATCTTGGTACACATACGCACACTGGGGCATTCATATTTTGGCATTGAATGACCTGAGGGATATCATTTATTAAAATATTTACCACATTACACGCCGCTCGTCTTAATATCTCTTTATGTGTATTATTGAAAGTGTTTTTTAAAGTATTTAGATAGTTAGGATTGTTAGGGTTGCCATATCCAGTATAGTAAGTATGAAAATATCCAGTAACATTTTGATTTAAATATTCATTTTTATAAATAGTAAATTCAGTCATTATTGTATCCTTTCAATATTAGAATATATTACAAATTTAAATTTATAGGATTATTTTTGTTGCATTTCCTTTATGCGTTTTTCGTTTGGTGTGACATAGGCGGTCCAGTTGACATGGTAGATTACATAGCCCGGCTTTGATGAGGCGGGCTTTTTTACATGCTTGGCGTAGGTATAGTCAACGGCTATGTTGTCGCCCTCTGCTTTTGAATAGTAGGCGGCAATTTCGGCAGCCTCGGTAAAGTCCTTTGCGTCAGGCTCTTCGCCGTGGGCTTGTAAAAGCACATGGGAGCCCGGGAGGTTTTTGACATGAAACCACCAATCGGATTTTTCTGCAAGCTTGGTTGTGATGTAATCGTTTTGGATATTATTCTTGCCACAGAGCACGGTATAGCCGCTGCTTGTTTTGAATTTAAGCGGTTGCGGCGCACCTTGCTTTGACTGAACATAATTTTTCATTTTTGAGGCGTAGCCACTGTGAAAAAGCTCGTCGCGTATCTGTAAAAGGTCGCTTTCCTTCTCCGCCTTGGTTAAGGATTCAAATACGGTTGAGATATATTCAAGCTCATTTTTAGCAATTTCAATTTGCTTTGCAAGCTCTGTTTTTGCTTTTTTAAGCTTATTATACCTTTTGTAGTATTTTTGCGCGTTTTGAGACGGGGATAGCTTTTCGTCAAGAGGAATATCAATCATTGGGCATTCATCATCATAATAGTTAATGACCTTAGCGCTTAAAACGCCTTTTTTAATCATATGAAGGTTGGCGGTGATGAGGTCTGCCATTATGCGATACTTATCCGCTTCCTCGCATTGCTCAATTTCCTCGGTTTGTAATGAGATTTTTTTAGTAATTCTTGATTCTGCGTTAATTAGTAGTCTTAAAATATCGCTTGATTTTTGTTTAATTCTTTCATTTTGTCCTTTTTTAGAATAGTAGGCATCTATTAGCTTTGAAAAGCTTTCGTATTCTATGCTTCTATATTTGCTGCCTAAATATTCCAATGGAAAATATGAAAATTCAAAGGGTTTTTCCTGCTCATCTACTATTAAATATGGCTTTAACTCCATATTACGCATTTTTTCAGTAAAATCTAAAAAAGCGGCTGAGAGTGTTTGTTTTTCCACATCAAAAAGCTGTGAATCATGGCTTTTTGATACCTTGTAGGTTAGTTGTCTTGCGGTTGACGGCGCTATACCTAAAAAGCCTGAGGTTATGAATTTTTCGCATTTCATTTCTGTTGGCGCGCTATCAAATTTTAAGAAAAATTGCTCTTTGGTTACATCTAAGGTTTCAAGCTTATCCTGTTTTGGTGGAAGCTCGTATTTCATACCGACTAAAAGCTGTCTTTTATCACTTGTTGAAAAATCAATAGGCTTTAATATTGCTAAAATTTTGTAATCTGCATCAGTTAAAATTATATTACTGTATTTGCCCATAATTTCGCAAATGAGATATTTTTTAACCTTGAAGCCCATTTCGTCATATGCATCAAATTCAAGCTGACAAACTCTTTCGTAGCCGAGACATTTTGCATCTGTCATTTTGCCGCCGCTTATATGCTTACGGAGCAGCATACAAAGCATAGGCGCTTTTTGCGGATTTTCTGTTTGAGTCTCGGTTAAATTTATTCTTGGGCAATTAGAGCCTGCGTTTATTAGCAACTTTGCATTTCTTTTGATAGAATGAAGCATTAATACTATTTCATCGTTTGAGGGCTGATAAACCTTCTCTATTTTGCATTCGCCAAGTCTTTTGATTTCATTTACAACTAAGCGAAGCATACCTGCATCAAATGCCATTATTTTCTCCTTTGTAGGTTAAATTTTCTGCTTTGGCTATATTTTACACTATTTTTTCTATTAAGTCAAATATTTTATAATATTTTTTAAAATAAATGTGGAAATATGATTTGATTTGTGCTATACTGTATTGTAGCAATCTTATAGCCTATGGCTAACTCGCAAAAATCCCAAGATTGCTGAAAGGATATCCAATGCAAAATACAAAAAACTACAATGAATTCGGCGAGCATATGACTCTACCTTTAATCCCTCTTACGGGTGTTGTGTTCGCTTATCCTAAGGTTTCAATTACAATTGATGTGGTAACACATTCTATAAGAACAGCTATTGAGTCAAGTGAAAAAAGCGGTTCTCCCGTTTTTATAGTTACACAAAAAAATCCTTTTGCCGTTAAGGTTGAAACGGACAATCTCTATGAGGTTGGTACAATTGCAAAAATCAAGCAAATTACAAGACGCGGCGATAAGCTATCTGTTACCTTTGACAACATTTGCAGAGGCGTTGTGATTAATGCTTTTGCGGTTAGCGGCTTCTATATGTGCGATGTTCGTACAAGAATACTTGAAATTAACGATGTGACAGAAACAACCGCTAAGGCGCTTTTAAATGTGCTGAAGGAAAAGGCGAAGGAAACCGTTAGTGTGTTTGCTTCTCCGTCTAAGGATTTACTCAAGGAAATCGAAGGCACAGACGATATCAGCTTTTTAAGTGACCTTATTGGCGCTACTGTTTTAACCGATTCAAATGACAAGTATGCTCTTCTTGAGGAGTTTAATGAATATGCCCGCGCTGAGCTTGCTATTGAGCTTATGGAAAAGGAAATTCACTTAATCAAGCTTGAAGCAATGATTAAGAAAAAGGCGGCAAGAAGCATTGAGGAAAATCAAAAGGAATACTTCTTGCGTGAGCAAATGAAGGCCATTCAAGCCGAGCTTGGCAATGACTCTCAAAGCGAGTCTGAGGAGCTTTATGAGCAAATCAAAGCAAAGCATTTTCCTAAAAAGGTTGAGGAAAAGCTTACTAAGGAGCTAATTAAGTTTAACAAGGCTCCGTTCGGCTCTCCTGAAAGCGCGGTGCTTCGTACATATATTGAGACCTGTCTTGAAATTCCCTTTGAAAAGTACACAAAGGACGAAACAAGCGTTAAAAATGCAAGAAAAATTCTTGAAAGGGATCACTACGGACTTGAAAAGGTAAAGGAAAGAATTCTTGAATTTATCGCTGTTAAGGAAATGAATCCCGATATTAAAAACCAAATTATCTGTCTTGTTGGCCCTCCAGGTGTTGGTAAGACATCTCTTTGCTCATCTATTGCGCAAGCGCTTAAGAGAAAATATGTTCGTGTTTCCTTGGGCGGTGTTCGTGATGAGGCTGACATAAGAGGACACAGAAAAACATATGTTGCCGCTATGCCCGGCAGAATTATCAATGCGTTAATTGAATGCAAATCAGCAAATCCGCTTATGGTGCTTGATGAAATTGATAAGATGACATCTGACTCTCGCGGTGATCCTGCATCTGCTATGCTTGAGGTGCTTGACGGTGAACAAAACAAAACCTTCAGAGACCATTTTGTTGAAATGGAAGTAGATTTATCCCGTTGTATGTTTATTGCAACCGCAAACTCTTTGGACGGTATTCCTACTCCGTTAATTGACAGAATGGAAATTATCGAGCTTTCCTCTTACACAAGAACAGAAAAGTTCCACATTGCTAAAAATCACTTGCTTACAAAGCAATTAAAGCGTCACGGTCTAAACAAGCGTATGCTTAAAATTGACGACAGCGCTATTTTTGCGCTTATTGATTCATATACTGCTGAGGCAGGCGTTCGTAATCTTGAAAGAGCAATCGCTTCTTTATGCAGAAAGGCGAGCAAGGAAATTATAGAAAACGGCGTTAAATCCGTTAGCATAAATGAGGAAAATATTGAAAGGTTTCTTGGCGCTAAAAAATATGAGGCTGAAAAAATAGACGAAGAAAATCAAATCGGTGTTGTTAACGGAATGGCTTACACATCAATTGGCGGTGATTTATTAAGGATTGAGGCTTCTGTTATGAAGGGCACAGGAAAGCTTCAGCTTACAGGTAAGCTTGGCGAAGTTATGCGCGAGAGCTGCGAAATTGCAGTAAGCGTAATTCGTCAAAATGCTGAAAAGCTTGGTATTGATCCTGATTTCTACTCTAAATATGATATTCACATTCACGCGCCTGAGGGGGCTGTGCCTAAGGACGGACCAAGCGCGGGTGTTACTGTTACTACTGCTCTTGCAAGCGTGCTTACAGGCAGAGCGGTTCGCCGTGATGTATCTATGACAGGTGAAATCACATTAAGAGGTAAGGTATTGCCTATTGGCGGTCTAAAGGAAAAGACTATCGCCGCATATAGCGCAGGAGTTAAGGATATCATTATTCCTAAAAAGAATATGAAGGATATTGAAAGCATTGACAAGGAAATTCGCGATAGCGTTAACTTTATTCCCTGTGACAATATTTTCGATGTTTTGAATAATGCTTTTTGCGATGAGGAAATAATTGCTATTATCAGACAATATACAGGAAGTTACAACAAATGAAAATAAATACTAACAATGTTTCTTTAAAAATCAGCGCAGGCGAGCCAAGACAGTTTCCAAGAAATCCGCTACCGCAAATTGCGTTTTCGGGAAGGTCCAATGTTGGCAAAAGCTCGCTTATAAATACTCTGCTGAACAGAAAATCAATGGCAAGAGTATCATCTGCGCCAGGCAAAACTATTACAGTAAACTTTTACGATGTGGACGGCAAGCTATTTTTAGTAGATTTGCCCGGCTACGGCTATGCTAAACGCACTAAAACAGATCAATTAAAGTGGTCAACTCTTGTTGACGGATATTTTACAAGCAATCAAAATATTGATTTATTAAAGCTTGTGGTACAATTGGTTGATTCAAGAATCGGTCTTACAAACGACGATATTGATATGGTAACATTTATGAATCAAATAGATATTCCATATATTGTTGTGGCTACTAAAACCGATAAATTAAACAAGACCGAGAGAGAAAAAGCGGTTACCTCTCTTATTACTAATCCTGTTTTGCGTCAGGGCACACAAATTGTTATGTTCTCATCCGAGTCAAGAGAGGGCAAAAACGATGTGTGGGATGCAATTATTGGATATGCTGAAAATTGATTTTGGTTTGGCGTCTCTATTTTAGATAGGAGAAAAAATGGAGTTTTTTTCAGATTTATTATTTGAGCTGCTTGATTTACTTATTTCTGTTCCTGTGGTTTTAGTGGCTCTTACATTTCACGAGTTTTCCCACGGCTTTGTTGCTTATAAGTTAGGCGATCCTACCGCAAAATATATGGGCAGGCTTACGCTTAATCCTCTTAAGCATCTTGATCCTATTGGCACGCTATGTATGGTTTTATGCCATTTTGGTTGGGCAAAGCCTGTGCCTGTCGATATGCGACAGTTTAAAAATCCAAAAAGAGGTATGGCGATTTGCGCTTTGGCAGGTCCTTTATCTAATCTTTTGCTTGGATTTTTGGGCGCTTTTGTTTATTGGCTATTGCTGCTTATATTTCCCGGTATTATTTACCATCCGTATTTAATTTACTTTTTATCCTTGTTCCCTGTTTTGAATATTTATCTTGCTATTTTTAATATGATACCTTTGCCGCCCTTTGACGGTTCAAGAGTATTAACTGCGTTTTTGCCTGATAAATATTATATTAAGCTTTTAGTAAATGAAAGAAAGATAGCGCTCGGCTTCTTTATTGTGCTTCTTGTTGATTCAAGATTTTTAGGCGGATATATTTCCGGCGCGCTTTCAGATGCGGTATATTGGATTTTCGGTAGCTTTTTATCACTATTTAATCTGTTTTTGTGAGGAAAAAATGGACGAACAATTAATGTATAAATTGGAGGTTTTTGAAGGACCTCTTGACCTACTTTTAAATCTTATTTCAAAGAATAAGATGAAAATTGAGGATATTCAAATCGCTATTATTTGCGATCAGTATATGGAATATCTTGCTACTGCAGAAAAAATGAATATTGATTTGTCCGCTGACTTCCTTGTTATGGCGTCTCAGCTTATGCTGATTAAGAGCAGAACGCTTCTGCCACGGGCGCAGGAGGAAGAGGAGGATCCTGCTGAGGAGCTTGCCCGTATGCTTCTTGAATACAAGCATGCTAAGGAGGCTTCACAAAAGCTTGGCGACTTATTCTCACAGTTTAACGGACGAATGGAAAAGGACACCGACGAAATTGCTCCTGACCGTACATATGTTGCCGAGCATGATGTTTATCTGTTGCAGGCTGCTCTGCTCAGAGTTATGAACACTATTGAGGTAACAGACGAAGAGGCATCGGAGAGAATCAGACCTTTAATCAGTACAAGAACTGTTTCGGTTAG
>JAFQAM010000326.1 GCA_017416885.1 Clostridia bacterium
AAGAGCAGTTGAAACTACTGTATGGTGCGCGCCGCCTGCGTAAATCCAAGCTGCGGCTCCGTCTGCGTGGTTTGGCTTTAGCTTCCACATAATTCTTGCAACAGGAAGCTTTGGCATTGGCTTTGGTTGCTTTACAAGCTCAATAGAAGCGCAGATAAGTCTGAAGCGGTTGCCCATATCAATCATACATACAGCAACGCCGTCGCCCTCAACACCGTCAAATACAAGTCTTGCAGGTGGCTCCTTGCCGCCGATGCCTAAGTGGTGAACCTCAATTTTTGGTTGAGTTGATGCAAAGTCAGGTGATACCTCAAGCATATGTGAGCCTAAAACTACCTCGTCGCCCTTTGTAAAGTCGTAGGTATAGTCCTCCATAAAGCCTGTTGAGCCCTCTCTGCCCTTTGCCATCTCACAGAAGATTGCGTTAAGAGCTGCTGTCTTGTAGTCGCCCTCTGCGCCGAAGCCGATGCCCTTAGCCATCATTCTTTGAGTTGCAAGCCCGGGTAATTGCTTCATACCGTGAAGGTCCTGGAAGGTGTCTGTATATGCGCCGAAATTGCCCTCTGTTAAGAACTTATCAAGCGCGATTTCGTACTTTGCTTGCTCCTTAACTGCGTCAAGGTTATCTGTATTCATTATGTAGAGGTCATTATATTCCTTCATCTTTGCGTTTACTTCATCCTCTGTAACCGCATTTACAAGCGCAACAAGGTCTCCGATACCGTAGTAATTTACATTCCAGCCGTATTTGATCTGGCTTTCTACTCTGTCGCCGTCTGTTACAGAAACCTCTCTCATATTGCTACCGAACATAGCAACATTTAAGTTCTTTGAAAAATCAACTGCTCTTGCTACATCAAGGAATTTCTTAATCTTTTCGATTACATCCTCGTGCTTGTAGTAGCCAACTATAACCTCGCGCTTAACTCCTAAGCGAGTGCACATAAAGCCGTATTCTCTGCCACCGTGCGCGGTTTGGTTAAGGTTCATAAAGTCCATATCGATTGCATCATACGGAAGCTTTTCGTTAGCCTGTGTATGGAAGTGTAAAAGCGGCTTCTTTAAAAATTGAAGTCCCTTAATCCACATTTTTGCAGGGCTGAAGGTGTGCATCCAGGTGATAACAGCGATACAGTCATTATCGTTTGTTGCTTTCTTGCAAAGCTCAACGCAGCTTGCCTCGTCTCTTACTATGCCGATATACTCGATTTTTACATCCTCGATTTTCTTATCAAGATATTTTGCAATAGTCTTTGAGTCCTTTGCAACATCAAGTAAGCACTCCTCGCCGTACAAATCCTGGCTTCCTGTTATAAAATAAACCTTTTTCATTTCTATATCTCCTTTAAAAAATTATCTTTTATTTTCCAATGCCATTACCATATCGACTCTTGTCTGATGTCTGCCACCCTCAAAGTCGGTATTGATAAATATATCGGCAATATCACACGCAAGTCCTGCGCCGATTACTCTTGCGCCCATACATAAAACATTGGCATCATTATGAAGTCTTGTAAAGCGCGCAGAGAATGTGTCTGTACAGCAAGCGGCGCGAATGCCTTTACATTTATTGGCCGCCATACTCATTCCTATGCCTGTTCCGCATACAAGAATGCCTAAATCCTGCTTTCCTTCAGTTATAGCATTACAAACCTTTTCGGCATAATCGGGATAGTTGCAGCTATCCTTGGTATATGTGCCGTAATCTGTAACGGAAAATCCTTGCGCTTCAAGGTGATTTTTGATTTCTGCTTTTAAATCAAGCGCTGCGTGGTCACTTGCGATTGCAATTGTTCTTTTCATTATTTTACCTCTTTAAGCTTTTCTTCGCGTTCTCTTTCAGCCTGTGGCTTGCGTAGATATTCTACGCTTAATTCTCTATCGGTTACCGTTTCCTCGGCAAGTAGCTTTTTATATGCTATTTTTCCTACGGAATAAGCGTTTTGATAGCGAAGCATTTCAGGTGTAGCTTTTAATCCTTTTATTTCTGTATTTTCGATTAAAGAATAGCCGTCGCCGACAAAATAGATGCTTTCGTTATTTTTTTCAAGCCTTGGGATAAGGTCGGAAAGCATCATACAGGTATCATCAATAATGCGCTTGCCGTTTAAAAATGCGCCTGTATAGACCTGTCCTCTTCTTGCGTTCATTATTGGGCAAATTACACCCGAAAAGCCTTCAAGGTTTTCGGCTAATGCTTCAATGGTGCTTACCTCTACGCATTTTTTATTTTTACCGAACGCAAGTCCCTTAATAGTAGCAACCCCTATTCTTACGCCTGTAAATGAACCCGGTCCGTTTGATATTGCATAGACATCAATTTGGTCATTTGATACTCTTAATGTTGAAAGCAGATGCTTTATCATTGGCAAAAGCGTTTCGCTATGCGTGTTTTTTGTGTTGGCTGTATATATGCCTAAAAGCGTTTCGTTTTCAAGCAAGGCAACGGTTGAGGTATTAGCGGTTGAATCTATTGCTAAAATTTTCATTCCTTAGTCCTCGCTTTTCTCTATTGTGATTTTACGCGCATTTTCGTTATCGCAAACGCGTTCAATTGTTATTTTGTATGCATCATTCGGTATTGAGTCGGGAATGTTTTCGCTCCATTCGACAACGCAAATGCCCTTTTGTACATAATCGTCAAAGCCCATTGCATAAAGCTCGTCATCGTCATTTATTCTATAAACATCAAAATGATAAAATGGGATTTTTCCGCCGTTATACTCATTTACAATTGTAAATGTGGGGCTTTTTACTCTTGCGTTTGGTGAAAACACTTTTGCAAGTCCTCTTACAAATGCGGTTTTACCAACTCCGAGGTCACCATACATTGCGATAAATTCACACTCGCCATTATTTATGGCGAGTGCAAGCTCATATGCTATTTGTTCTGTTTCTTCGGGGGAATATGTGAATATTTCTTTTTTCATCTTAGAAAAGTCCTGTTATTTTTCCGTTATCGTCAACATCAATTTTCAAAGCAGCCGGCGCTTTTGGAAGTCCCGGCATTGTCATAATCGCGCCTGTTAATGCAACGATAAAGCCTGCTCCCGCTGAAAGCTTAACCTCTCTTACCGTTAAGGTAAAATCGGTCGGTCTGCCTAATTTTGACGGATCATCGGAAAGTGAATACTGTGTTTTAGCCATACATACAGGGAAACGGGCATATTCGGGATTTAACGCTTCAAATTCAGCGATTGCTTTTGATGCGGCTGCATCAAATTTAACATCCTTAGCGCCATAGATTTCCTTAGCTACTGTTGTGATTTTATCCTTAATGGACATTTCATCAGGATATAATACATGGAAATTGCTTTCCTTTTCGCAAGCCTTAACTACCTTGTTGGCAAGCTCAATTCCGCCTTCTCCGCCCTTTGCAAATACATCGGACAGAGCAAATTCCGCTCCCTTGGAAATGCACATTTCCTCAACTGCCTTTAATTCCGCCTCTGTATCTGTGCCGAAGCGATTGATAGCAACAACAACAGGCACGCCGTATTTTTGTAAATTGTCAATATGAGCTTCAAGGTTAACCGCGCCCTTTTTGAGCGCTTCAAGATTTTCGCTTGCAAGGTCTGATTTTGCTACTCCGCCATTATATTTAAGCGCTCTTACTGTTG
>JAFQAM010000327.1 GCA_017416885.1 Clostridia bacterium
GACGGCATATCTAAAAAGGACGCAGTAACCACAATACTCTATATCAAAAAGGATGTAGAAAAGATTTGCAAGGCAAATCCGCTTTTAATCCATATTTTTAAGTATTATGATTACAAATTAGCCGAACTATGCCACCAAGCCAATCAGATGGCATCCCTTGCCCGTAGCCTCTATAAGGAGTATTCCAATGACCGCGGTGCCGTAGCAAAAATAATCTTAAAGCATCCACTTTCATTCATAGGCTTCAGAGCACTTGAAACAGATGCTTTAGGCGAGCAAATCCTAATGGATTCTCCAATCCAAAAGCTAATTAAGCTAATCCCTGACTACATTCCCGAGGATTTAAACGAACTGTTCACAAAATAAAACAAGCCGTCTTGATTACCAAGACGGCTAAATTTATTTACACTGTAAGCAAGATATTAATCTTAAGACAACCTCTCGTTCCTCAGCCGATAAATCACTGATATCAACAAGCATCTTATCAGAAGCAGAGACTAAATAATCGAGACTAACCTTGAATATTTTTGACATCTCAACTAAATTTGCAAGTGAAGGAGATGTAAGAGACATTTCCCAGGAATTAACCGCGCTTCTTGAAATTCCTAATTTATTTGCTAAATCTGTTTGTGTAAGTCCTGTTTTATCTCTTAAATATCTAATTCTATCTGCAATATTGTATATCATTTTAAATCTCCTGATGCCAAGTGTTCTAATTTATTTTAACTTAAAGCGATGTATTTATATTTACCACTATTGGTAATAAATACTTGACAAGAAAAAAGTTTACTTGTATAATTAAGTTAGAATATATAAAGGAGAGAATAACCATGAAGAAAATATTAGCGCTTGTTTTAATATCTATGCTTGTTATTTTAAGTGCATTTTGCGTATGGTCCTGTGGCATACCTACCGCACAACCCAAAAAGCTTAATGCGCCAACACTTGTATTAACAGGCAATACAGTAACCTGGGAAGGAGACCAAAATGCAGAAAGATTTGAAATCAGCATTGACGGTAACCTATCCTTCGTGGAAAACACGGTTTCAAGTAAAACACTCACAAACGGACAAACAATGAAAATCCGCGCCATCGGTGACGGCGTTAACTATCAAAATAGTGATTGGAGTAATACTGTTACATATACCGATACATCATTGGACACCGATGTAGGCGATACTGATACTGATACCGACACCGACACCGACACCGATACCGACACAGATACAGATACAGGTACAACCGACACTGATATAGGTAGCACTGATACCGATACAGGTCTGGCTCCGGATACACCAAAGCCTGATAATCCAAAGCCTGATACTCCAACACCAGAGGACGCGCCAACATATCTTGGTATTATAGGCTCAAAGGAAAAGCCGAAGCAGCAGAACGGAGTCCCCTCTGTCATAAAGCCAATAGCGAAAGCTCTTTCACTTTTAAGTAAAAGCTCAAGCTATAATACCTACGAGGAAGCCCTTGAGGAATACTATAAGGACAGTAATAATCATATAGGCACATATCCTACCGAATCATCATTTGATTTATATGCAAAGCAAAACGAAACGGTTTATATTCAAATTTGGTTAAATAATCCCGCACAATATACTATTTTATCACTAAAATTGAACGGAGTCAAATACCAAGTTGGTGGAGATTTGTCATCCTTCTTTATTGAGGACAACGGAAGCCACTATAACTGTGTATATGTTGCGCTAACACTTCCGCAAAACGAGTATAATTCAAAGGATTATGTGGTATCCGAAATTGAATACATAGCCAACACATTCATAAATCCTGACGGAACAGATGAATTTATGAACGCAAACAATACAGTTTCCATAGGCTTGCCATACACCTCTCAAAATCCAATAGCAGAAAATTTTGAAGCAACTGAGCTTTTAGTAAACGGCGCAACAATTTCATTTGACTTAACCGACGAAAAAACACTTGCCACACTATCAGGCAGTTGGTTAGGAATAGCGGTTTATGACGGAAGCAATATCATACTTAACCAAAAAGCAAAGGTAGGTAGCAATCAAATTAAAGTTGACTCTCTTGCTGAGGAAGCATCATATACAGTATATGTGTATCTCTATGGCGATATCCATGACGGTAACGGCATAATGGTACACACAATCGGCTCTTATCATTTCACAACAAAAAGCGCAGTAGATTACTTTAATGTTGAAGCAGGCTATTATGCCCACGGTGACTTTACTGAATGGGGCGGAGAAGAAGCAGATAGCGGTCTATCCATTAGCGTTGATCTTTATCTAACCTCACCAAGCGCAAGATATGACCGACTTGAATTATATAAGGGTGACGAGCTAATCCTGACTGATAATGAATTTAATTACAGCAAAACAATTGAGGACCTCTTAGCAAATACCACCTATAAGGTAAAAATCTATTATTCCGACAACGAATATTCCGAGCACTATGTAGAGGAATATGTAACAACAGGCGAGTTAGAGAAGCCTAAAATGGATATATATGAGGTGAACTCCTTCATAAACTCAGCCGCATTTGTTTTTGAATATCCCGGCAGCGGATTTTTAAGAGTTGCAAATTATAAAAATCTCCGCGTAAGAATTACTCAATCTAACTATGAAGAAGTAACATATCAAGATTATATTTTAGACCTTTGCGATGATCCAACCTTGTATGATACCTTAAAAGCAGAATACGAGGATGCTATAAATCGTGGAGATTGGGGATATGCTAACATTCTCTACCACGAAAAATGGTATTTCTACGAAAGAGCAAACGAGTTAATGACAGGCGGCGAATTTGCCGACTATGGAACAGATAAAGCAAAATGGTCCGAATTTTTCAGTAACTATTCAAAAACCTTCTATTTAGGCGAGGATGATTTCTTTGTAAACGATTTCTATGCATATCTCATATTTAGAGATTACTTCACTATGTTTAATAGCGATGAACGATGTAATTACGAGGTAATTGCCGATGTTGATATGAAGGACGGTAACGGCTTTGTTAAAAAGACACTTAATGATGGCCAAGAATATCCAAGACCAATCAACCACGAATACAACCAAGTAAACTTCGATATCAATATTGACGGCTATAACATCACAGTAAACCCAACCTGTCGCTTTGACGGAGACGATTACGATTTAGCCATTATCTCATACACAGTAAATATTTATAAGGATTAC
>JAFQAM010000328.1 GCA_017416885.1 Clostridia bacterium
ATGAGCCAGCCCCAGCCCTTAGCAGGATCATCTGTCAATGAAATATCATCTGTATGATATGCGGAAATAACAGCGTTTTCATCATAAATAATTGAGTTTGCCCAAAGCATAAGTCTCTTATCGTGCATTTTCTTTATGTACTCATCGCTCACACACTCATCACTTTCCTTTGAGAAAAGCAGCTCAGCGCCGATAACATTAACACCGTTTTCAAGCAGCTTGTCTGTAACGGTGTCCTTACCCCAAATAAGAGGCATAAACATAAAGTCGGGCGCGTATTTTGTAACCGCCTCAAGCGCCTTATCGTCAACATATGTTTTTACAATTACTTGCTTTTCAACTCCACACGCACGGATGATTTTTGAAATGCCCTCGACATCAGTCCAAAACTTATCAACATTAATATAAGCCTTGTCCTTTAAAAGCAGAAGCACCTCTTCAAGCGTTGGCACCTTGTAGCTTGTTGCAACCGAATCTTGGTTCAATAAATATAGCTCATCAATCTCACTTGAATCAAGCTCGGAAAGATGCTTGCTTTTTAAAAATACATGCTCCATACCGGGATGGAAAACATAAAACTTGCCGTCCTTGGATTTTGAAACATCAATTTCCACCACATCAGCGCCTTGTGAAAGCGCAATCTTATATGCTGCAATAGAATTGCAAGGCACATTCGCGCCGCAAACACCTCTGTGCGCAACTAAAAGTGGTGAACCCTTGATTTGCCTGTTTTCAAAAATAGATTTTGTAAAATCAATCATAATAAATTATCCTTTCTGTATTTTTGAGGCGAAACGCCTGAATATTTTTTAAATAATCTGCTAAAGAAATATTGATCGGTATATCCAATCTTTTCGCTGATTTGTCTTATCGACATTTTAGTATTTTCAAGCAAGCTTTTTGCAAGCTGAAGCCGTAAATCAATGATATATTCATTGGGCGATTTTCCTGTTATTCTTTTAAATACCGTACCGTATCTTGAAACGCTTAAATTTTCCATCTTGGCAAGATAAGGAACATCAATTTTGGTGGTATAAAAGCTATGTATATATTTAAGCGAAGCCTTTAACGGCGAATTGTTGGCTTTATCCAACTCAATCCTTGCCATATCAAGAATGATTTCCTGTAAAATAGACGCGCACCTTTGTATAGCAAGTGTTTCATTATATAAAAATGTATCAATCAGCTTGTTAAACTTGTTCTGCATTTCCACACTAAACTCATTGCTTATAATACAAGGCAAATTATTAAATCCGCATTCCTTTAAAAATCTATCCGCATATGAGCCTGTAAAGTGTACATACAAATAATATGCAGGTGGAGCCCCCTCATATTTGTACTTGTGATTTGGCGGAAAAATAACAAAATCGCCACACTTTGCAATATGCAAGCTATCATCAATTTCAAAGCTTAATTGTCCATTTGTAATATACATTAAATAATAATCGTCTCTACCGATAGAATTATATGTTTCAAACGGTAAAGCGGCCTCATAATAGCCACTTGTATTAATGAGTAACGGAAATTCATCGGATTTTTTATTGTTAAAAATCAAATTACGGTCATCATTAAATCGTAAAATTTTTGCCATTTTTCACCTCTGAACAGTTAAAAAGTCCATTTTAAACAGTTAGATAGTCCATTGAAAATATACCTATATATATTGTACAATGAAATTGGAGAATTGTCAAGATGACAAAAAATCTATTTTGATAAAAAACACAAGGGAGAGAAAATATGAAAAAGAAAATCGTATTAACACTTTTAATTGTAAGCGTGCTTGTGTGCTTGCTTGCGATTTCAGCAAGCGCAACGAATGTAGACGGTATTTACTATAGCTTTTATAAATCAGGCGATGTTTATACCGCAACAGTAAACAGCAATAATGTTAACTGTGAGCTTGAATATGTAAGCATTCCCGAATATGTTTCATATGGCGGCACGGTGTACAAGGTGACAGCATTAGCTGAAAATGCATTTTCCGGTAGTGGCTCGCAAAAATGGGCGGGCAATAAGCACATTAAAAAGGTAATTATTCCGTCAACCGTGTCAAGCATTGGTAAGCATTGTTTCAGAAACTGTGCAACTGTAGAGGAGGTTATAATCAATGGCTCCCATACTGCATTCAAGGATGCGGAATTTTATGGCTGTGCTAACTTAAAAGTGCTTGATATGTCAGGAATGACAGCGCTCACCTCCTTTGGCGGATATTTCACCACCGGCGCAAGCAAGCTTGAAACAGTTATTATGCCAAATACTGTTACAAGCATTTCAGGAAAATCATTCCAAAGTCCCAAGCTAACAACATTGGTTTTATCAAGCAATGTTGTATCAATTGGTGAAAATGCATTCCAAGGAGCGGCATTAAAAAAGGTAATTTTGCCGTCAACACTTACAACAACAGCGAAGGACATATTCAATAAGAATCCTCTTGAGGTGATTGTTTTTGGAAATCCTGATGTATCCGGATACACAAACACACTTTTAAGTAGTTGCGGAAATATTAATCTTGTTTTCTATGCAGGCAGCGATGCAACAGTGCTTACAAATAAATTTTCACAGTTTTCAAGTTGGACTAATTTCGTTTCATATGAGGATTATCTCAATAATCCAAATGCTACATATACAAATACAATCGTATACGGTACGCAAAACTGTCAGGACTGTGGCGATGTTATAACAAATTTAGAATACTTTAAGTTTACAAGCTTCACAGAGGAAATGCACGATGCTTATATGTGCCAAAATTGTGGCAAGGTTGAAAACGAAAGCAAAATCACAAACACCTATGCTCCGATTTTAACATTCTCAGGCTATTCTGCAAAAATTGACGGTAGCAAGATTTGTGTTGGCTATACAGTAAACTATGAGTCATTAAGAATTTACGAAAGCAAAATGGGCATAGAAGAGGGAACAGTTAAGTTCGGTATTACCGCCTCCCCTGTGTCAAGTATATACGCAAAATACGAAACAGTGAAAAACGATCTGAAACCTATGAGCAATGCTATTGTTACAGAGGTAAGCGGAAGCATTCCTGCATTTGATTTCATCCTCACCGACTTTACAGAGGAATTTTATGATAAGCCTCTTGTAATGTGCGCATATGTATACGATGGCAACGATATTTACTATGTTGATGCAGGCGGATGCAGTAATTACGCAACACCTATCACCTACAATATAATTGCAAATGCATAATAATTAAAGGAGAATAGATATGAAAAAGAAGATTCTTTTAGCACTCGCAATTGTAAGTATGCTTGTATGCTTATTTGCAATTACATCAAGCGCAACAAATGTTGACGGTATTTACTATTCATTTAGCACATCTAACGGCGTTAACACAGCATCAGTAAATTCGAAAAATGTAAACTGTCAATTAGAGATTGCAAACATTCCGGAAACAGTGGAATATAACGGCACAATCTATACAGTAACAAAACTTGAAGAAAACGCATTTTCCGGAAGCAATCCAAAATGGGCGGGAAACAAAACAACCAAGGAAGTAATTATACCTAAGACAGTATCAAGCATTGGCGCTCACTGCTTCAGAAACTGCACAGCTCTTGAAAAGGTTACAGGTTATGCGGCGGGAGGAAATTTTACATTCAGCAACGCTGAGTTTTACGGCTGCACAGGACTCAAAATTTTTGATTTTTCACAAGCAACAGGCTTAACATCAATCGGCTCATATGCATTTACAAACTGCTCAAACCTTGAAACAGTATTGCTCCCAGAGGGACTTGTAAGCATTACGGCTGCTTCTTTCTCAGGTTTAGGCAAACTTACAACCGTTTCATTCCCATCAACATTAAAGGAAATCACAGGCAAGCAAGCATTCTCATCCACAGGCTTGACCAATGTAAGATTACCAAACGGACTTGAAAAGTTAGGCAACAATATTTTCCAATCATCCAAGGTTGAAACCGTTATCATTCCTGCAACAGTAACATCGATTGGCGAGCATTGCTTTAACAATGCACATTCATTAAAATATGTAATTATTGCAAATCCTGATGTAACTAATTATCACAACTATATGTTCTATGAAAGTTCAATTGACCTTATTTTCTTTGCAGGTACAGAAGCTGATGCAAGAACATTTGCGGGCAGACTTTCAAAAGCTACATTTACTAACTTTGTATCATATGACGACTATTTAAAAAATCCGGTTGTTTCAAGCTATAAGGACACAATCGTTTACGGCACAAGAAACTGTGAATGCGGCGACCTTGCAAATGATGAGGTTAAGTTCCAATATACAGATTACCTAAGCGGTATGCAGGATGCGGTATCATGCGGCTGTGGCAAAACAACAGTTGTAGAAACATATGCACCAATTATGGAATTTGTTGGCTATTCTGCAAAGATTGATGGCGACAGAATTTGCGTAGGCTACACAATCAATCAAGAATCCTTAAAGGTATTTAACGAAAGAACAGACAAAACACTTACATTCGGTGTAACTGCCGCTATTGTAGCAGAAGGTACAACACAGTATCAAACTGTAAATAACGATTTAACCGCGGTAAACGATAAAACAATCGTGGCTCATATCAGCAGCGAGTATGCAGGCTTTGACTTTATTTTATCAGGCTTCACATCAGCTCATTACGAAAAATCACTTGTAATGTGTGCATTTGTATATGATGGAAGCAAGATAATCTATATTGACAATGGCGGATGCAATGAGTATGCTACACCTATCACATTCTCAGCTCAAGCAAAATAAATACAAAAATCACCGAGCAATCGGTGATTTTTTGCGATATTCAATTGCAATTCATTATATAGTATGGTAAAATACATTTAGTATTTTAAAAATACAAGGAGAATATTATGTTGGATTTTGCGCTTGATAAAAAGCTATGGGAAAGAGTAAGAAGCAGCGAGGAATTTTCGCAGCACCGAAAGGAAATCAAGGAGCTTTACGAAAAATCATTTAAGGTAGAGCCGCGCTCACATTCCCACGAGGATATTTTAAATAATAACGATAAGGGACTTTGGAGATTGCAGTTTGACCATTTGCAATCCGCCGCGTTTATGTCACTTATCTATCCCGAAAATGATGAATATTATAATAGCCTTTTAAAAATCGTTTGGGCATATCTTAATGAATATACCTGGGCGCCCTTAGGACATTACACCGAGCAGTATTACGGCAAAACACCTAAGGATTTTGATAACGGTCTTATCGACATTTTTGCAGCCTCGGTAGGCTTTTCCCTTGCAGAAATAAAAAATCTGTTCAAGGACCGCTTTCCAAAGCTTTTACAGGACAGAATAAGCCACGAAATTAAAAGACATATTATAGATCCCTACAAAACACGCAAATTCTTTTGGGAAAGTCACGATAACAACTGGACCGCAGTTTGCGCAGGCGCAGTAGGCGGCACTCTTATTTATGAGGATCCCGACGCATTTTTTGAAAATCAGGAAAGATTACATAAATCAATGTGGTGCTATCTTGATAGCTACAAGGATGACGGCATGTGCGTTGAGGGAGTAGGCTATTGGTATTTTGGCTTTGGCTTTTTCGCAAGCTATGCTATGCTTGAAAAGGAAATCACCAAGGGCGAGGTGGATTGGTTCAAAATCCCCAAGGTAAAGGAAATATCCAAATACCTACAAAAAACCTTCCTTTTAAAGGATGTTTTAATCACATTCAGCGACAGCAGCGTAAAGCAAAAATACTTTATCGGCTTACATCAGATGCTTCGCGCAGTATATGGCGACGCAATCGAAAGATTACCGAGAGAGCTTGGCAATGTTGTAAACGATAATACCCATTTTAATTTCTCATTGCGCAGTGTAATATATCATAGCGACGATAACTTTACCGATAAAATGAGAACGAATGTGACATACAGTGTGGATAATTCAGCATATTTTATTAAGCGCGCCGAAAATTACGGCTTTGCTTGTAAGGGCGGAAATAATGGCGAAAGCCATAACCATATTGATGTTGGAACATTTATTATAGCAAGAAACGGCAAGCAGATTATAGCCGATATAGGCGCAGGACCTTACGAGGACGGCTATCACACCGACAGAAGATATACATTTTTCCATCCAAGCGCATATTCTCACAACCTTCCGATCCTTGACGGTATCACCGAGGACGGCATTCGCCGCGACGATGTTATCGTTAATTACGATTGGGACAAGGAAATTGCCACAATGGATATTAAGGAAGGCTACGGCGTTGACTTTATTAATAAGCTTGAAAGAAGCTTCGCCTTTGAAAACGATAAAATCACATTAACCGATAAATTTGACTTTACAAAGGAAGTCCAAGTAACTGAGCGCTTTATTTCTCTTATCGAGCCAAAAATCAACGGAAGTGTAGCTACAATTGAGGATGTAACTTTGACAAACAGCCAAAGCATAGTCCCGCAAATCTCCGCAAAAGAGGTTAAAGCCCATATCCAAGGCACACATAATGTCTATATTATCGACTATGTATTAGAAAAAGGCAAAACCGAATTTACAATTGAATTTAAAATGTAAAATTTTCTCCTCTGTCAAATGATGGGGGAGAAATTTTTTTCAAAAAAGTATTACGAAGTAATAAGGTTGGCGCAATGAAATTTTTTCAAAAAAAGTCTTGACAAATCGAAAAAAAGTGCTATTATGGAATTAGCAAGGGGCATTCCCGAGGCGTACTCACAGTAACCTTACTTGATAATGATTATTAATTTGCTTACCGCCATCTGCATCTATGACGGCGTCAATCAAAGTGGTATCCATTAATTTGAAATGTTAATATGAGTAGACCTGTTATATCGTTAGCCAAGCCATAGGTGGCTTTATTTGTCAGCGATTTAACGGGATTTTTTTATCCCTCTTGCAAGAAATGGAGGAAAAAATTATGAACGAAAACCCAATTATCGAAAACCCAATTATCGAAAAAACAGTTACCGAAAAACCGTTTATCGAAAAAACAAAGGTTATGCTAAGCAGCGAGCAGCTTAGCGACATTCAAGAAAAAATAGGCTACCAATTTAAAAACGCATACCTATTGGAGCAAGCATTTATCAGAAGCTCATATGCTATGGAAACTCACCTGCACGAGGACAACGAAAAGCTTGAATTTGTAGGAGATAAGGCGCTTGATTTCATCATTGTCAAGAAAATGACTAAGCATTATAGCTACACAGACACAATAGGCTCCGCATATGAAAATGATGATAGCGTAGTAGTTGAATACGAGAGCTTTATATTTTTCACTCACACCGAGGGCGAAATGACCGAAATCAAGAAAAATATAGTAAAAAAGGAAGCGTTAGCAAATGCGGCAAAATCATTAGGGCTTGAAAAATACCTATTTATGAGCAAGGGCGATATATCCAACGGCGTTAAAGAAGGAGAAAGCGCTTGCGAGGATTTAATTGAAGCGATCATAGGCGCTATCGCAATTGATTCCGATTGGAATATCGATTTGTTAGAGCAATCAATTGACAAAATGCTATCTCCCAATCACAATATAGAAAACGGATTTGACAGCGATATAGATTATATGGCAGAATTTCGCAGATGGTGGAAATTCAAATACGGAAAAATGGGATATAAGTTTTTCTACGAGGATAAGGGAGAAGAAGCTATCGCTTGTAGCCTTGATTTAGAGGGCTTTAACGGTACATTCATTGAAGGCATCGGCAAAAGCAAGGAAGAAGCAGAGAGAAATTTTTATAAGCGAATGTACGATTTTATTAAAAGACAAGAGAAGTTTGAAGCCCAAATGGATGAAATTATCGGCAAGATAACAGTAGATGATGCCGTAAATCAGCTTCAGATGCTCTATCAAAAGAAGCTTATTGAGGAGCCTGTATATACATTTGAGAAGGATGGAATCGGTGATGACGGCAATCCTATGTGGCAATGCAACTGCACGCTTGAAAAAGCAAACAAGTACGCAATTATCAGCGATAAAACAAAAGCCCTTGCAAAAAAGAAAGCAGCATACATAGTGCTGTGTCAGCTAATTGGTGAAGACTTTATAACAGAAACAATAAATATATCTTTAATAGAAGGAGAAGAGACAAATGAAGGAAATTAAATGCCCAAAATGCGGAGAAATGTTTCAAATTGACGAAAGCGGTTATGCGGAAATTTTAAAAACCGTTCGCAATGATGAATTTGAAAACGAGCTTAATCAAAGACAAGAATATCTTAAAAATGAAATGCAGCACAGCATTGAAAAATTAGAGCTTGAAAAGAAAACGGAAATTGACAAATTAATACGCCAGAATGAAACGGAAATTGAAAAATTGAACAGAGAAATTTCAGCACTTAAGGAAAGCAACGAAAAGGAAATAAAGCTTTCCCTTGCTGAAAAGGAGCAAATGATTTCTAAGCTTGAAGGCGATATCGAAAGGGAAAAGGTACAATTTCAGCTTGAAAAATCAAATTCCTTAAAGGAAAAGGATGATGAAATAGCAAAGCTAAAAGAGGCACTTAACAAAAGCCAATACGAGGCAGAGCTTAAGGAAAAGACATTAAAGGAAAATCACCAAAACGAAATCAAGCAAAAAAATGAAATAATCGAATATTATAAGGACTTAAAGTCCCACCAATCAACGAAAATGATTGGCGAAACACTGGAGCAGCATTGTGAAATAGAGTTTAATAAGCTAAGAGCGACAGGCTTTGAAAGCGCGTATTTTGAAAAGGATAACGATGCTAAAACAGGAAGCAAGGGCGACTATATTTTCAAGGACTTTTCCGAGGACGGTGTTGAGTATATTTCAATTATGTTTGAAATGAAAAACCAAATGGATACAACCGCCACCAAAAAGAAAAACGAGGACTTTTTCAAGGAGCTTGACAAGGACAGACGCGAAAAGAATTGTGAATACGCGGTGCTTGTTTCCTTACTTGAAAGCGACAACGAGCTTTACAATTCGGGCATAGTTGATGTGTCCTACAAATATCCGAAAATGTATGTTATCCGCCCACAGTTCTTTATTCCGATTATCACGCTTTTAAGAAATGCAGCCAAAAACTCAATCGGATATAAAAGAGAATTGATGATAGCAAAAAATCAAAGCATTGATATTACCAACTTTGAAAATGAAATGCTTGCATTCCAAAAGGGCTTTGAAAAGAATTTCAACGATGCTTCAAACCGCTTTAAGGATGCTATCAGCGAAATTGATAAGTCAATTGAGCATTTACAAAAAATCAAGGAAGCGCTTACATTAAGCGATAAGCACCTAAGACTTGCCAACGATAAGGCGCAGGATTTATCAATCAAAAAGCTCACCAAAAATAGCCCAACCATGAGAGCAAAATTTGAGGAGCTTAAAAACGGTAGTAACGAATAAAGGAGAATTACAATGAAAAAAGCAATAGCAATTTTAATCCTACTTACAATGTCACTTTTTATCTTTTCCTGCGGGCGTATTAACAAATTCACCGAGCTTGAAAATGATGAGGTTTTATATGTTGGCGCTAACAGACGCTATATGAACTACGAGGATGAAAATACTGTGGAAAATCTCTTAACCTATACCACAAAAACAAAATACGAATTATTAAGAACATATAATGACTATAACACCGGCTCAGTAAAGTATGGGGAATATTACTATTATTGGAGGAAAACCACAGAAACCGATACTGTTTCATTAGGCAAGGAAACAACAAAAAATACATATAAGTATTCGTATTTAACCTATGGAGAGAATGAAAACATAGTAGTAAAAACCACCGTCACAACTGAAAAAAGCTATGATTTTAACGGCGGATTTATCGAAAAGGACTCAGAAATAGAAATTGACTTAAACGGATATTTCAGCAGCCGAGAGGACTTGAAGGAAAAATGCGTGGATTTATATAATCAGCTTGATTTGAATGAAAAAAAGCAGTATTTTGTTGACACCGAAATTCCGCCAATCACTCAATCTACAAAGGAAGAGCTTTCTACATATTTTTATATTGAAAAGAAGAAATAATCATTTTTTACCCCAAGCTTTAAAATACCTCTTTCAAAAAGCCGAAGCATTAATTTGCTTCGGCTTTTTGATTAATAAAATATCATTCCTAAAATTCCCGAAATTACAATAAGTAAAATGGGAGATAGCGGCTTTTTGCGTAGCTTTGAATACAAAACCGTAATTACCGCAAGTATTCCTAAAATAGCAATACCGAAATAGTCAACATTTACAGTGCTTTGTACAAACTGCAAATCTAAAATCTGCTTTAAAAACATAGTAATTGTAACGGAAACGATAAGACCGACAATAGCAGGCCGCATACCTGTAAGCGTAGCCTTAACGCCTGCATACTTTAAGAGATTGTTAGCAACTGTTGCAATTATCAAAATTACTATAAATGAGGGCAAAACAATACCAAGCGTAGCCAAAAACGCGCCTAAAATACCGCCCTGAGACGAGCCCACAAAGGTTGCAATATTTACAGCAATAGGACCGGGAGTTGACTCTGCAATGGCAATCATATTAAGCAGCTCCTCATCGGTCAGCCAGCCTGTACCTACACAGGTATCGTGAATTAAGGAAATCATTCCAAGTCCACCGCCAAAGGAAAGCGCGCCAATCTTTAAAAACTCTAAAAACAGTCTGAGATAAATCATTTCTTTTTATCCCCCTTGCTTTTAAAATATCCAATAAGATATATAACAAGACCTAAAAATCCGCTTAATAAAATATAAAAAATAGCAGAAAAATCAATCATCATTATGCTGAATATAACTGAAATCACAGCAGTTAATGTTAAAACAGTCACATTAAATACAGTTTTTTTCATACCTTTAAGCATTTTTGCGCCCGCCATAAAAATAATGAAAATAACGCCAACCTGTATGCCCTTAAATGCGCTTGCTATAATTTCAAGCTCTAAAAATCTATTTAAGAAAAGCGAAATTACATAAATAATAGTAAATGACGGAATACACATTCCAAGCGTTGCAAAAAGCGAGCCAAAGAATTTTCCTTGCTTATATCCAATATAAGTAGCAAGATTTATTGCAATAGGACCGGGAGTTGACTCCGCAATTGCAACTACATCCATAAATTCATCATTTGAAAGATAATTTCTTTTAGTAACGAACTCATTTTCCATAAGCGCAATCATAGCGTATCCGCCGCCAAAGGTGAAAAGTCCTATTTTCAGCATTGTGAAGAATAAATTAAAAAGCTTTTTCATATTTCAACACCGCAAGGATACGCGCTTTTAGATACGGAGTCGCCTAAAACCCCGCTGTAAAACCGATATCCACCTGTAAAATTATAAGCGTCAAATGAGCTTTGCATTAAAATTCTCGTGGCAATATAGCTTCTTACACCGCTTTGACACATCACATAAATCTTTTTTGATTTGTCAAGCAAATGCAAATTGCTTCTTAAGCTGTCAAGAGGAATGTTTATAAATCCTTTTGCGTGACCGCGCATATATTCAAATTGAGTTCTCGTATCAAGCAGAATTACATCGTCGCGTTCTTGAAGCTTTTCAATATCCTCATAATAGAATTGCTTAACAATACCCTGTTCGATATTGCTTGCTATAAAGCCCACCATATTTACAGGGCTTTTAGCAGAGGAATAGGGGGGAGCATAAGCAAGCTCTAAATCCTGCAATTCCGTTATATCCATTTTAGCGCGCATAGCGGTTGCAATAATGTCAATACATTTGTCAACGCCGTCATATCCGATAATTTGAGCGCCCAATATTTTTTTGGTGCTTCTGTCATAAAGCACCTTGATTGTCATAGCGGTAGCGCCAGGATAATATCCTGCGTGGGAAAGGGGCGATAGTATGATTTTTTCATAATCTAAATTCAGTGATTTGCAAGCCTTTTCGTTAATTCCCGTAGATGCAACGGTTAAATCAAAAAGCTTGATTACAGATGAGCCCTGAGTACCGCTGTATTTGCTTTTGATACCGCAAATATTGTCAGCCGCAATTCGTCCCTGCTTGTTAGCGGGGCCCGCAAGGGAAATTACCGCATCCTTCTCCGTCACAAAATGCTTTACCAAAACCGCATCGCCCACCGCATAAATATCCTTGTATGCTTCCATATGCTCATTTACCGTAATAGCTCCCTTTAAGCCAACGGTAAGACCTGCGTCAGCAGCTAATTTGCTCTCAGGCCTAACGCCTGTCGCAAGAATTACAATATCTGATAAAACAGGAGAGCATCCCTCGATATGTGTGTATAAAACGCTGTTTTTCTCTGTAATATCGGTTACATTCTTATTGAAAAGCAAAGCTGCTCCCCGTCGCAAAAAATGAGGATGAATAAAGGATGCCATATCGCTGTCAATAGTTGATAATAAGTGACTGTCTCTTTGTACGACGGTTACCTTAATTCCTTGTCGCATTAAATTTTCTGCCATTTCAAGACCGATAAAGCCGCCGCCTATAACGGTTGCGGTTTTTGGCGATTTAGCATCAATAAAGCTCTTGATTTTAAGCGTGTCCTCAACGGTGCGCAGGGTGAAAATTCTTTCGCTTGGCTTATAAAAATCGGGATATACAGGCGATGCACCCGTAGCAATGACCAGCTTGTCATATTTTTCAGTGAAAACATCATTGCTTACAAGATTTTTAACGGAAACGGTTTTGTTTTCCTTGTCGATTTTTATAACCTCGTGCTTTACCTTAACATCAATATTAAAGCGTGATTTAAGACTTAAAGGAGTTTGAAGCGTTAAAGCATCCTGATTTTCAATAACTCCGCCCACATAGTATGGAAGACCGCAATTCGCATAGGAAATATAACCGCTTCTTTCAAATATGGTTATCGCCGCGCTTTCATCAAGTCTGCGAAGTCTTGCTGCGCAGGATGCGCCCCCTGCAACTCCGCCTATAATTACTATTTTCATAAATTTCAAATCTCCATTATTTCGCCGCTTCGAATACATTCTATATTCTTTGCGTATTTTTTCATAAATTCAAATTGCTTTTCCCCCGTACAGTGACAGGTAATAAAGTGTGATTTAACTGTGTTTAAATAGCAAGCGCGATCTTCAAGCTCCTTATTAAGCTCCATTTTTGAAAAATGAAAGCCGCCCACAATATAATCAGCCTCTATCCAATTTACAATATTTAATATTCCCCTGTGCGAGCAACCGCTAAACAAAGCTCTTTTGCCATTTTCCTCTATCATTAAATATTGCTCGTGTCTGTAATCCTCATTTATATATTCGCCATTTTTTAAAGCGGTCTGCCCAAAGCATTCAATTTCATATTTCGGCTTTAAGCGATTACAGTTAAAAACAGTTACCCCTGTGTCAATATTTACTATTCCGTCAGTTAGGATTATGCGGTCGCTATATGTAACCGAGGTATCAAGCCCGATATATTTTCCCTGTCCGTTATAGTGTGGCTCAAATGCGCTCTTGCTTATATACACCTTCGCTTTTTTGTTAATCTCCAGAAATGACTTTAGTCCGCCGCCGTGGTCATAATGACCGTGGGATATTATTGCAACATCCACCTCGCTTAAATCTAAATCAAGCTTTTTAGAATTTTCAATATAAGCATCGCTGCTTCCCATATCAAACAGTATTTTAAGGCTACCCGTGTCAATAAAAAGCGATAAACCGTGCTCACAATCAAATAAATCGCTTGATTTTGTATTTTCAATTAAACAGTAGATTTTCATAATACTCCTATAAAGGCGAGAGTATATACCCTCGCCAAAATTATAGCAAATTTTACAAATTGTAGTCAGTTAAATACTTTTTAGTATTTTCAACCATTTCATCAAACATTTTTCTTGCATCATCAATATTGCAAGTAACTAACGGGTCAGATGCAAATGCAGCAAAAATCTTTTCAATATCTCTTTCTGCAACCGCGCTTGAAACCGCCTCTTGCTCCGTGCAAATCTTTGCAACTAACGGATAAATTTCATCAGGAATATTTCCTGCATATACAGGTCTTAATTCGTTTGAACGAAATATAGCGTTAGTTTCAACAACTGCGCCAAGTGGTAAATTTGGAATTTGTCCCACATTCGGAATATTAACATTTGTAATTAAATCGCAAAGACCAAGTAAAGCGCGCATTTGGTTTACGCCCTCTTCGCCTGTTTTGTTGATTTTTACTTCTTCCTCACCGCTTAAAAGCTTGCGGCTTCTTTCAAGTCTGTCCTTTAAATCTCCCTTGCGCCAGGAAACAGGAGTTAAGCCAAACTTCATTTCTTTTACTCTTTCAGGACTTTCAAGATACCATTTACCGGGGCAGAACTCTGCAAGATGTCTGTCCCCTGCGGCAGAGATATAACCGAACTTTCTAAATAAGTCAAAGGTTACCTTGCCTGCGCAAGCAAAGTGATTGTTCATCCAGTTGTTGTCAGGTTTAGCAGGTAAACCGTCAGCATATTTTTCACAGTATTTTGCGTAGTATGGGAATAAGTCAATTCCTTTATATGTTGCGCTTGTAAGCCAAGTAAAGTGATTAACCGCCACAGGATTTACAGTAATATCCTGTCTTGTGCATTTTTCACCAAGGTATTCCTCAACCACCCATGTAAGTAATCTTTGAGTTCCAAAAACCTCGTGACAGCAACCAAACGCCTTGATTTCAGGAAATACTCTGTAAAGCGTCTTAACGCAAAGCGTCATTGGATTTGTGTAGTTAATTACCCAGGCATCAGGGCAGTATTCCTTAATGTAGTTACCGATTTCCTCAAACATAGGAATAGTGCGCATAGCTCTTATAATACCGCCGGGGCCTGTTGTGTCACCAACGGATTGATAAATACCGTACTTTTCGGGTGTATGTACATCGGACTCCATTTCATCAAATGTACCCGGAAGAATAGAGATAACTACAAAGTCAGCGCCTGTCAAAGCTTCCTTAGGTGTTTCAATTGCCTTATATGTCCACTTTGATTTTGTGCCCTCGCAATCGTTAAATTTATTGCCGATTATTTCATTAGCCTTAGCTGCCTCAAAATCAATATCGTATAAGCAAACCTCACCGCTCATATCGTCGTTTGATGCAAGGTCGCTCATAAGTCCCCAAGCCCAGCCTCTTGAGCCGCCGCCAATATATGCAATTTTAACATTTTCCGCTTTATTATTTACAATTTTCATATTTTTTGCTCCTCGTTATATGATACACTTGTCGAGCTCGGCAAGTGTACCTTCAGTATATCCCCAAAAAAAGATTTTGTCAAGGCGAAAAGTAAATATTGAATAATTATTTTCTTTGTGCTATAC
>JAFQAM010000329.1 GCA_017416885.1 Clostridia bacterium
GTTTTACTGGTCAAATGCGATGCTCGCACTTAGCGGTGTTTTACAAATTCTCCGCTAAGGACATCACACCTTGTTGGATTGCTTTTTGTTATTTTGCTTCTATCGCTTTTTCAAGCTTTCTGTTTCTGAAATAAAGCGCAAGGTCGGTGGATACCATAATCAGGTTTACGATGTATAAAACAAATTTTAAGATATCAAGCCAATATGTAAACTCGTGCAATACGATTTTGCCGATAATGATAGCTACATAGCCTGTAATGATTGCCATTGTAAAGTATGGGCTTTTTCCCTTTGTGCTTTTTGAGGTTGCGCTTTTATAAATTGACAGTGGCCAAGAAACGCCGAAGCATATTACCATTATCGTTTCGCATACGGTTGCTATAATTTCAGGTGACATTTTTCTCTCCTATGTTTAATTAATTTTGATACATTTTAGCACAATATTTTTATCAAGTCAATATATTTAGTTGAAAATAGCTTCACAATTTGATATACTGTTTTTGAGGTAATATTATGACTTACTTTGTGTCGGATTTACACGGTGAATATGAGCTTTTCTGCTCGCTTTTGGATAAAATTAATTTCAGTGACGATGACACTATGTATATATGCGGCGACATTCTTGAAAAGGGAGATAGCTCTTTAAAGCTTCTTAAGCTTATTTCATCAAAGAAAAATTTCAAATGTGTTTTAGGCAATCACGATGAAAATTTTTTAAAGTATTATCGCGCCATTATGGAAAAATCCCCTACTGATTTTGATATTGTGCTTTCCTCTCTTCGCGAGTTCTTTTTTGAGGATAAGGAGCTGCTTACCTGGGATATGGTGGACTTTCTTGAATTTTTACCGCTGTATATTGAGACAGAGGATTTTATTTGCGTTCACGCGGGAATACCGATTGATGGAAACGGATATTTGAAAAATCTTGACAAGGTATCAAAAGAGGAATTTCTTTTTGACAGATGGTTTAAGGATAGCGATGTTATGCACAAATCGAAAAAATGTGTGTTTTACGGACACACGGTGACAGATAACGGCAAAATTATAGCATATAAGCGACCGAATACCAAGGGTGATAATATCAAGGATTTTTACAAAATTCATTTAGATACGGGCGCTTGGCAAAATGGAATTTTGGGTTGCTTTTGTCTTGAAAAATGTGAATGTGTATATATAAACAAAAATCAAGCTAAGTGAATTAGCTTGATTTTTTAATGCAATTTAAATGCGTAGCACAATTCATACGCACTTGTGTTCATAAATTGATACCGCGTATCACAGCTGCGAACTTGCAGCCGTGTCCTTCTGACTGCATCCTGCTCTACCGCCGCCGGCGCAAGCGCAGGCGCAGGCGCATGCGCATCCGCCGCCGCTATGACCTCTGCCACCGTGTGAGGTTGAAATATGCTTACTTGCTTCTTCCTCGTAATATTTATTCTTTCTGCCATAGATATAGATATGGTGACCGTAGCCGCGGAAAAATCCTCTGCCTCAGAAATAGGAAACGAAGCAAACAAGGCAATGTACTATTCCAATTATTCAAAAGCAAACTACAAGCAATAAAACAAAAATTAATGTTAGTCTGTCCGCGTCAAGAGCGCTTCCTACTTCGCTATCATCAAACTCCTTATAAAATGTGGTGGGAGCATTAAATTCCTTATAATTTACTCTTAATAAGCGATACTCCCCTTCCTCCATTGAGCCACTCCAATTAAGATATCCGTCCTTTTCGCCTGTGGCATTGGAATAGGAAATACTGTCGCTATTTTTCCAATTAAAGGAGTAGCTTTTAACTGATACAAGATTAAACCAACAGGGCACAAGCTCATAAAATTTTTGTCCGTCTTGCTCGCAAAGCATACTGCCCTGATTGATTTTTATTGAAAATTCAAAATCTTCAAAGGCATAATAATGCTTTTTAAATTCAACATCCATATGACATTGACCGTTAGCATCATCGTATCTTTCTATATTATCAATGTTATCGGAATATTCAATTATGGAGTAGTTAGGATTTGGTACGCCGATATATATCCAGGAAAGAGGCTCTCTTGTATCAAGGGGCGTCCACTTGATTTTATATTCAATATTCAGTGTGCCGTCTGACTGTGGCTCTACATAAACCTCGTAATTATCAATTCTGTCTCTTGGTGAGGGATTATAAAATATCATCACCAAAATACAAGCGGCAATTACAATAGACAAGATAATTATCAGCCACATTGACTTTTTGGGAAATGTTCTGCGTCTTTTAATTGCTTCCTTTGAAAAATCGTAATCGACTGCAGTTTTTCTTGCCATTTTATTCACACTCCCCTCTGTTTTTTCTAAATGGGCAGCTTAATGCTTCATCATCGCTCATACCGCGTAAGGTGAAGCATTTTTTATTTTTCCATATTTTAGAAAAGCTTTCGGTCAGGATATTACCAAGACCGCTTCCCTCGTTTAGCCAGCTTTGGCAAGGGATAACCGTGCCGTCAGGCGCAATTGCCATATTAGATAAGCACGCGCCACACATCGGTACATTCATATTAAGCTCTTCAAGTAATTCCTTTTTGATAAGTCCCGGAGAGGTAAAGTCGATTTCCATTCCGTTTTCGTTGCAAAATTGTTTTGCTTGCTTTACTGTTTCGTATAGCTCGCTTGATGATAAAACGTACTCGCTATGGTTAATTTCTGCCGTACCTGTGCAAATTAAACCGCTTATTGTAACAAATTTTACGCCTAAATCTTTAATAAATTTTAAGGTCGATAAATAATCGCTGTTTTTCTTACAGAGGGGGGTATTTATGCTTACATCAAGTCCTGCGCTTACCGCATTTTTTATGCCGTTAACTGTGTCGCCAAAATGCTCACTGCCTACTAATGCATTGTGAATGCTTTCATCATTTGAATATAGAGTTATTTGCACACTGTCAAGGCTTGCCTTTGCTAAATTCTCACATAGAATAGGTGATAAAAGCACGCCGTTAGTGTTTAGTCTTGTAACAAACCATTTTGAATAATCTATAAGCTCGCACAGGTCACTACGCAAGGTGGGCTCACCGCCTGTAAATGTTACCATTGGCACGCCAGCTTTTTTTAGCTTGTCAATTGCGTTTTTCCACTCAAGTGTGGATAATTCCTTGGTTTTGCTCAGGCATTGACCTGAAGCATAACAGAAAATACATTTTTGATTGCATTGCCATTTACCGTTTTCATCATTCATTGCGCTTATCATTAAGTCCATTCTGTGAGGAGCAACCATATTTTTGCCGTACTGTCTTATTGACATTTTTTCAATTTCCGTATCAACCTTTTGTCCCTTGGCAATTTTGAAAATTGTGTCAAGCATAAATGATAGGTCATCCTTCATTTCCTCTTTATTTACAAAAGGATAAACCTTGTAGGTTTTATTTACGGTTGTATTGAATATTTCTTGATAATCCCCGTCGCTTATAGGCTTGCCGTCAAATTTGTTCACCTCAGCTATAAATTTTGAAAGCATAATTGCCCAAGAATAGCCAAGAGGCAAAAGATAGTAGCCATTTAAGATTACTATATAGCTTGAGGATTTAAAAAGATTAAATTTCGGCGGTATTAGGTGAATACGCACAACACCCGGTCCGTCGGGATTAAATGTGCAATGCTTTACACCGCTTTTAAGCTCCTTGTATTGCGATATTTTGTTAATTAGTCCCATTTTGTGTCCTTCTTAATTATTAAATAAGTGAATTGTGCATTCGGTGCATACTGACATTTGACGCTGATTGCTGTTTTTAAAGAATCTATTCAGCTAAAAACCAAACGGTCATTTCGCTTTCGCCGCGGTTAGCGAAGGTGTGGTATGGAATGAATTTTGCTTTTATGTTAATTCTTTCATTCGATAGCTTGCTATATAGCTTTTCGGTTGGTTTTCTTCTGTACGCATTGGCTTCAATGCATAATGCGTTTAAGGATGTGTCTATAAATTCGGAAAATTCCGTATTTTTGTCAATTCTGATATCACGGAGATTTTTGCCGTTATCAACCTCTTCAAGGCAGTAAACCATAGGCCCGCGCATAAGCGCTACCTTTCCGCTATCAAATGTAACTAACGGATTTGCTTCAATAAGCTGCGGCTTCATTTCAAAATCAAGAGCTACTGTGTCGCCGTCTTTTAAGTCAAATATAGCATAACCGTCTGCATTTTCGCCTTGGTAGATTTCAACATATTCAGGAATACGCACACAGAGTCGCGTGTTTTTACCTTTTACGGTAATTTCAACCTTGCCGTTTAATGGATAGCTTGTTTTTTGCTCTATTGTTACACCGTTGATAGATGCGGTGCTTTCCATAAACTGATGAACATAAATTGCATTTTGGTCATAGGTGTATAAATAATTCGCAACTGACGGAACAAATCGCACAATATTTGGCGGGCAGCAGGAGCATTCAAAAACCTCTACTCTTTCTGTAATTGGCATATTGATTGTTTTTTCGGTTAATTCTCCATCTCTTTTCTTAAGTGACGGTAAAACCTCTAAGGGATTGCAATAGAAAAACGATTTTCCGTCAAGTGAGAATGAAGATAAAAAGCCGTTATAGAGCGCTCTTTCAATTACATGAGAATACTTAACATCATTTGTTAATAATAGCATTCTGTGGCAGAAAAGAATTAAGCCTATTGCTGCGCAGCTTTCAGTGTAGGCTATAAGATTTGGTAAATCATAAGGAATTGTAAACGCTTCGCCCGCTCTTGATGAACCTATACCGCCTGTTATGTACATTTTGTGATTTACAATATCCTCAAAAATTGTCTCGCAAGCGCTTTGCAAGTCCTTATCGTTATAGCGAAGCGCAAGATCTGCCATTGCGCAGTATAGATATGTAGCTCTTACCGCGTGTCCTACGGCTTCCTTTTGTTCACGCACCGGAATGTGGGATTGATGATAGCTTTCCTTGCACCAATCGTATTTAAATTCGCTTTTCTTTCCTCTTTCATCAATAAAGAATTTAGATAGCTCAAGATATCTTTTTTCGCCTGTTGCTTCATACATTTTAACAAGGGCAAGCTCGATTTCCTGATGTCCCGGGGTAACGAATTTTGCGTCCTTATCAATTTTGAAGCGCTTTTCGATATAGTCGGCATACTTACACATCAAATCAAGGAATTTTCGTTTGCCTGTTGCGTAATAATATGCAACGGCAGCTTCCATTAAATGTCCTGCGCAATAAAGCTCGTGGCAATCTCTGTTAACAAAGCGATTTTGCGGCTCAACAACCGTAAAGAAAATATTGAAATATCCACAATCGTCCTGATTTTTTTCAATTAGAGCTATCAGATTTTCTACAATAGCTTCAAGCTGAGGCTCGCTTTTTTCCTGAATTAAATACGCTACGCCTTCCATCCATTTTGCAACATCGCTATCCCAGAATATATGAGGCTTTATTTCCGATTTTTTATCAAATTTAAATGCATCTATTCTGCCTGTATCGTAAAAACGGTCATATACCGCTTTTGCGGTTACATTTCTTATTAAGTCTTGTCTTTCCTTCCAAAATCCGCCTGTGATTTTGATGTTGTTAAATTCTACCTTGTTCATAATTTGCTCCTTGTTTATTAGGATATAGGGTATAGGATATAGGATATAGGATATAGGGGATAGAGGTAATATTCTATCTTCTGTTGATTCCACACTCGCTTTGCGTGATTGATGTCAGATAAATCGTTAATCAAATTTTGCTAACCGCGAACGGCTGACAGCTAACCACTATTACACCTTGATTTTAGCATAGATAACCGTTTTTTTCAATATGAACTTGACACTTTTTATCTAAAATGATATACTGAAATCACAATAAATTATGTTAAGGTGGAATATGGAATTTAGTGTTAAAATTTTAGACGGCGAATACTTTTGGGGCGGTGATGTAAATAGCGGTTACGATATGCCTATTTCTAAGGATAGCAAATACAACCGTGATTTCAGATACAACGCGCACAACCAATTTATGCCGCTTTTTATTTCATCTAAGGGCAGATATATTTGGAGTGAGACAGGCTTTAAGGTGTGGATAGATAATGAATATTTATGCTTTGAAGGGGATAGTGAATTTGAGCTTTTTGAAAACGGTGCTTGCTTGCGTGATGCTTATTTAGATGCAATGAACAAGCATTTTCCATTTGAGGAAACAAGAAAACAAGGGAAAAAGCTTCCAAGAGAGTTTTTTAAGTCTGCTCAATTTAACTGTTGGACTGAATTTGACTATGAGCCAACACAGGAAAAGATTTTAGAATATGCTCACGGCATTATTGATAACGGCTTTGAACCGGGAATTTTAATGATTGACGAGGGCTGGCATACAAGATACGGACAGTGGAAATTTGATTTACATAAGTTTCCTAATCCTAAAGAAATGATTGATGAGCTGCATAGCTTGGGCTTTATTGTTATGCTTTGGATAACTCCATATGTTACCTGCGACGGTCCTGATTTTGTAAAAGCTACAAGAGATATTTTCAGTCCCGATACATATGACAAGCAATTTTTGCGCACGAAGGAAGGTAATGTCGCTATTGTTTCGTGGTGGAATGGCTTCTCTGCTATTCTTGATTTACGCAAGGAATGTGATAAAAAATATTTAGCTGACAGGCTTGATTTTTTAATGAGGGAATACGGTGTTGACGGCTTTAAATGTGATGGCGGTGACTACGATAGCTATGCAAAATCAAATATTTTAAATGGCACACCTGATGACGATCACGATCAGCTTGCTTTAAATCAAGCTTGGAATGAGTTTGGAGCAAGGTACAAGTTTCACGAATACAAGGACTCATATAAATGCGGTGGTAAGCCTGTAATTCAGAGATTGTGCGATAGAGAGCATTCTTGGACTACATCAGGAATTAAATCCTTGGTTCCTTGCGCTATTTTGCAAGGTATTATCGGTCATCCGTTTATTTGCCCTGATATGATTGGCGGCGGAAGCTGGACTGATAAGTATTTGCCTGACTTCAAGGTTGATGAGGAGCTATTTATAAGAATGGCGCAATCGTCATGTCTATTTCCAATGATGCAATTTTCCTTAATGCCCTGGAAGCATCTTTCTAAGGACGCATTTAAAATGGTTTATGATGCTTATAAGCTACATATTAAATTTGCAGATAAAATTGTACAAGAAATTGAAAACGCAGAAATGACAGGTGAGCCTATTTTAAGAAGCCTTGAATACAATTATCCAAATAAGGGATATGCAACTATTACAGATGAGTTTATGCTTGGTGAGGATATTTTAGTTTGTCCTATTGATACTAAAAATGTAAGACAAAAGGAAATTGTTTTTCCCTACGGTAATTGGATAGATGAAAAAGGCAATATTTACAAGGGAGATTGCAAGGTGTTAGTTGATACGCCACTTGAAAGATTGCTTTGGTTCAAAAAAGCTGATAAATAATAAAAACAAGCTTGATTTCGTGTCAAGCTTGTTTTTATTATTTATGTACAATTGTACAGTTGTTCATATATTTATATTGATATTGTTTTTAAAGGTTATTAATAAGCTAAATTATTGCTTCGCAATAGCAAAATAATTTTGTATTCACAAAATTGCGAAATTAATGCGCGTTTCACTTGCATTAGCTAAATTAAATTCGCATTTAGCTCAGGTTGCTGAATTTAGCTCCGATAGGAATTTAGCTGTCCATAGACAATTTAGCTCGCCATAGGCGAAGCTATATCATCGCTAAAGCGATGATATAATATAAGCCTTGAGCGGTGTTGAACCTGTATTAATAATATTATAATATGTAGATTTTGGAATAATCAGCATTTGACCGCTTTCAGCCCTTTCGCGAAGGTCAGAGCAATCCTCTGTTTGTCCTATGTAGATTGCGCATTTTCCGTTTTCTATTTTGATTAGCTGCTCGCAGTAGTGATTAATTTTTAATCCCACATCCTGTCTTGGTGATATGCTCACAAGGACAATTTTCATTTTTTCGCCTTGCCATAGCTCATTTGAAAAGCTTTTGTTTGTTTTTGTTAATTCTTTGATGTTTAATAGCATTGATTCGCTCCCGTCGTTTTTTAGTTATTAGTGGTTGGTGTTTAGTGGTTAGTAGCCACACAACCGTTTTTATAAATTATATATGCAAAGTTTTGAAAAATTTATCAAATTATCTGTTTATTCTAAATATATGAAGATTTATTTCAATTATTACTGTTATTATAATTATTGAGCCTTATCCACCATCAAGGAAATGCACAAAAAACCGCTTCAAATATGGTTGAAGCGGTTTTGTTTTATTCGGTTTTATTATTAAGTGCATCGCGGATTTCGGTAAGAAGCTCCTGTTGCTTTATAAAGTAGTCTCTTTGGTTTTCTTCCTTTTCCTTTTTAAGTCGCTCAATTTCTGCAAGTCTTTCTTGCTCTAATCTCTTGGCTTCCTCGGCTTTTGCTTTTTCTTCTTCCTCTTTTTTGCGTCTTGCCTCGGCTTCCTCGGGATTTAATTCATCATACCATTTTTTGCTTTCTTCCTCTAAATGCTTTTTCAAACGGGTATAGAGCTTTACTACAACAAAAACGGTTAGTGAAATAATCAAAAAGTCAATTACTGCTTGAATAAACATTCCGTATGTAAACGCGACCTCGGCTTTTATGATATTGCCTGCTTCATCGGTTACGGCTTCGTGAACTACATATTTAAGGTCAGCTAAGTCAAAGCCACCTACAAATATACCGATTAACGGATTTATAAAGCTGTCAACAAGCTGCGATACAATTTTATTAAAGGCAGCGCCTACAACCATAGCAACAGCTAAATCAACAACATTGCCACGGGATATAAAAGACTTAAAGTCGGTCCAGAATTGCTTTTGTTTCTGTTTTTTCGGCATTTTTACTTCCTCTTATTTTAGTATGATTAAATATGTAGCAAAGTTTGCTATTGCCGTTACAATAGGAATTACAATCATAAAGATAAAAAATATTTTATCTTTTTTACTTGGAATTTTATTTGAAATTACAACTCCTGCTATTCCCGTGCCTATTGGAATAATGTACGCTATTGATATTAAAAGCGTTACTACCATCAATAAAACGCCGCCAAGCTCCCATAATTGCTTATCAGCCGCTCTATCGGCAAGCACCTCCACAATGAAAACTATTAAAAATGCGGTTATGAGTGTATAAATTGCAGTACCTACAATTTTTAATATTAAATTGGTCTTTTGTTTTTTATCCATAATAGCACCTCCTTGTATTCATATTATACCATATTTTGTTGTGTTTTTCAACAGGGAAAAAATACAATGCTGCGCATTGATTTCATACGCGCTGATGCGTGATTTAATCTAAGACGCAAGTCAAATATCGCTAACGGCTAACGGCTGACGGCTGACAGCTGATATCTTGCGACTGAAAGAAGCATAAATGCTCATTTAAATAAAAAATGCCGTTTTCGGCATTTTTTATTTAACTCCAAAGAGAAGCTCGCTATAATTCGGGAAGGGCCAATATTCCTTGGCGGTGACAGCTTCCATTTTATCAACGGCGCTTCTTAGCTTTTCCATAATTGATAAAACATCCTTTTGATGCGCGTCGGCGTTTTCCTGTAAATCCACTATGGTGTTTGCCTTGGCTACCGCATTTTCAAGCTCCTCAGCCATTTCAAATGCATCGGAATTTAAAATCGAAAGCTTTCTTGCAATCTCCTTTTCGTATCTTGTGTCAAGATACAATTCTTCCTTTACCTTGATTGTGCTTGCAAGCTCTTTTGTATATTTGGAAACGGCGGGGATAATTCTCTTCTTTGCCATATCTACCATTGTGAGGGCTTCGATATTAATTACCTTTGAATAATTTTCAAGCATAATATCGTATCTTGCGCGAATTTCCTTTTCACTGAATATTTTGTTATTTACGAAAAGGTCGATGTTTTTCTTATCAAGATAATGAGATACCGCCTCAGGAGTGGATGCAAAATTGGAAAGACCGCGCTTTTTTGCCTCATTTATCCAAGCATCGTCATAGCCGTTACCGTTAAATAGTATTCTCTTATGCTTTTTGACGGTATTTTTAATCAGGTCATGAAGCTTTGCGGTAAAGTCCTCGCCTGCATCCTTTAATTTCTCATAAAATTCATTTAATACTTGAGTTACCGCTGTATTGATTACTGTATTTGTATCGGCAATAGACGCGCTTGAGCCAAGCATACGGAATTCAAATTTGTTACCCGTAAAAGCAAAGGGTGAGGTTCTGTTTCTATCGGTGGAGTCCTTCGGAAATTTAGGAAGGATATGAACGCCTACACGCATTTGCTCCTTTTCCTTACCCTCGTATTTTTCATCCTTTTCAATAGCATCTAAAACGGCGGTGATTTCATCGCCCAAGAAAATTGATACAACGGCAGGTGGCGCTTCATTTGCGCCTAAGCGGTGGTCATTGCCCGCCGATGCAACGGAAATACGAA
>JAFQAM010000330.1 GCA_017416885.1 Clostridia bacterium
GCAGCCCGGCATTGAGGTGTGAAGCGATGTATCAACCACATCCTGTGGCTCTATTTCCTTAAAAAAGCCTTCAGGCGTGGAATGAACAAACTCTATTTCATTATCAGGTAAAAGCTTTTCCTTAATATCGCATAAATCCTTATATGAAGGACCGCCGCCGTGGTTGCCAACGCCCCAAAGAGCAATACCTACCGAAGCGTCTTGAATGTTGGCTCTGTCGCGTATAACCTTTGCGCTTTTCCCAAGACCTGAGCCGTAGTGACAAATTCTTGTGGCTTTTATCTCGCTGCCGTCAAGACCGCGCCAAATAAATTGCTCATTCGGTAATGATATTTCGTGACTGAATGGACGCATAAACAAATAGCTGTCCTGACCGCATTTCTTTACAATTTGCACAAGACCGACAGAATGACCGAATGGGTCAAGATTAATTGCGGTAGTTGGACAAACACCAAATTTTTCCTTGAAATATCTTTGTCCCTCTTTTATTTGTCTTACAAAGCTTTCTCCCGAGATCATATTACAGTCGGGCTGTAAATACCATCCGCCCATTATGTGCCATTTGCCCTCTTTAACAAGCTTTTTTATTTTCTCGAAAAGCAGAGGCGCGTACTGTTCAATATATTTATATACCGTCACCTCATTGTGACAGAAAATATAATCAAATTCATCCGCAAGCCTTGCTGCGGTATAGAAGGTTGAAAGAGTTGCGCTAACTCCCTCAGGCCAATCCCATTGCCATATCGGATCAATATGGGCATTACAAATCATATGTATTTTCTTTGAATAGTTTTTCATTTATGTACCTACCGTTTAATTAATTTTCGTAAGGGCTTTTTATTAAATTATATCACAGCAATAAAATCAAATCAATGAAATTCATAAAATGTAAATAATATTTTTATCTTTGAATGTAAAAAATATAATTATAATAATTACTGTTAAAACATTAAAACAATCAAAAATGAAAAAATATCGTCGAAGTTTATCATTATGTTGATAAAGTTTGCTATTAATTTTTTCAAAATTGGCTTGAATTTTGAAAAAATGTATGTTATTATATTTGCAAGGGAGGTGTTTATATGGCATTAGCTAATTCAGAAAATATTTTAAATTTACTCTTTTCTTATAATCCTTGGTGGCAAACCGGAGCAATTCAAAAAGAGTTTAATAAGCCTATGAAAAGATTTGCTTATTATGATGCAATGGAAAAGCTTAATCACAGCATAAGAAGATCGGTTATTTTATGTGGCGCGAGAAGAACAGGAAAAACAACTATTATGTATCAGGCCATTCATGAATTGCTTGAGCAGAATATTCATCCAAGAAAAATTTTATTTATCTCCTTTGACCATCCGCTATTGAAGCTTTGTAATATAGAAAAGGTTTTAGATGTTTACCGTTCGAATATTTCAGGAGATGAGGATATATATTGTTTTTTTGATGAAATACAGTATGCCGAAAACTGGAATGAATGGTTGAAAATACTTTATGATACAAAGCCGAATATGAAAATTATGGCAACCGGCTCAGCAAGCCCCGTGTTGACGGAAAAAGCAACGGAAAGCGGCTTAGGAAGATGGACTATCATCCATGTTCCTACACTGTCATTTTTTGAGTATTGTCAGCTTTTGAACATAGAGGTTCCTTTTCTTCCAAATGATTTAAAGCCTACGCAAATGTATTTAAAATCCTTACATGAGCAAACGGAAATTTTCAATAAGCTTTCCGGACTGCAGGCGCATTTTATAAGATATTTACAGGTTGGAGGCTTTCCGGAATTAGCGCTAAGCTCTGATGATTTATATGCTCAAAGAATTTTGAGAGAGGATATTGTAGATAAAGCATTGAAAAGAGACTTGCCGTCTATTTACGGTATTCGCAATATTAATGATATTGAAAAAATATTTTTATATTTGTGTTATACATCATCTAATATTATTAACTTAAATACATTAGCACAGGAGTTGGACGGAGTAAGCCGAAACACAATAGAAAAGTATATAGGCTTTTTGGAAAGTGCAAATTTGATTTATATTAGTCCTATTGTAAATGTGGGAATTAAAAAAAGGCTTAATGCTCAAAATAAAATTTATATTGCTGATGCTGCCGTAAGAAATGCCGTGCTAATGAAGGATGATATCACAAATGATCCGGAGGAGCTTGGTATTATTGCGGAAACCGCTGTATATAAGCATATTAAATCCTTTTATTATGGAAATGCGACAACGGTAGGATATTACCGTGGAGACAAGAGGGATAAAGAAATTGATATTGTTGTTGCTTCTGAAAGATTTTCTCCTATTATGATAGAGGTGAAATATAGAGAGCAAGCGAAAATTTTAGAAAACGATGCAATTGTGGCGCTTGCAAGCATGGAGCATCCAAATCTTGTGATAACAAAAAGAGCAAACGATTTTGGCGAGTTTAAATATGGAGAAAAAAGAATATATAGACTCCCTGCCCCGGCATTCTTATATATGTTAGGATATGTAGAATATCAAAAGCTAAACAAAAAGAAAAATTAACATAAAAAGCAAGCGGTTTTGCCGCTTGCTTTTTGTGTTATGAGTTGAATTTTTATGAGAAGCTTATAAATTCGTAAATTTGATTTGAACAATTATTATTTTATACTTTTCTTTTTCGCTCGGGAAGCTCATTATACATAGCTTCAAATAGATTTTTTAAAAGCTCTCTGTTTTCTATGTCCGTAATCAAAAGCATTTCCTTTGCTCCATCATACGGAAGCTCTCTTGGAGCATTATTCAAAAGCATAGCGGATGACGGAGTGACTTTAACAAGCAAGCGATTGTCATAAATACCGCCAACCACCTTGCCGTCGTAATATAGCACATATTCTCCCATCATTGACCTTGCAGAAAGACCGCTAACCTGATCTAAAACAAAAGCTAAATATTCCTTACTGCTCGCCATAATATCCTCATATAGATAAATTATTAAAATACTGCGCGATTTCTGTCATTCTGCTTTCTTGCTTTACGGAGAAGGGACAATATCTTTCGCAGTGTCCGCAATGCAAGCAGGAATCTGCATTCACCGATAGCTTGGTATAGTGGTTTTCTGCTATTTTATCCCCTGCCAATGCTAAATCGTAATATTTATTAACAAGACCGATATCAATGCCCGCAGGACACGGCTGACAGTGATTACAGTAAACACAGGTGCCTGTAATTGTGTCGGCTGTAAAGCTACCGATAATAGAATAGTCCTTTTCCTCATTGGTGGCGGTAAGAAATTTAA
>JAFQAM010000035.1 GCA_017416885.1 Clostridia bacterium
CGTAGCTTAGAAGCGCACCCTCGATTATTTCATTTTTAGTGGATGATGTGTTGCTTTTCATATAGCTTAGAATAGCGCTGACACATTTTTCCTTCATTTTTTTAGTTACCTTCATTTTCTAACACATCCTTAATTACAGGCTCAATTATCTCTGCCATTTTATGAAATCCTAAATCGTTAGGATGGACGGTATCTATAAAGCATAGCTCCTTGTCCTTGAAATCCTTGAAGAAAAGCTCGCCGTCAATGAAATATACATTTTTGTCGCCGCTTGCTACTGCGTTATCGTAGGTGGCTTTTACTACCTCTTTTCGCGCGTATTCATCCTTTCCGTAATTTGCGCACGGTCTTGTAATCATAATTACAGGCGCATCCGGGTGCTTTTCTCTGATTTTTTTAAAGAAAATCTCGTGGGTGCTTTTAAGATGCTCTACTGTTGGCGCGTTGTGGTCATAGTCATAAACGAAAATTGAAAAATCAAGAGTGTTTATAAACTCCGCCATTGATATTTCGCCCTTGGCATTTCCTGAAAAGCCTAAATTTATGTAGTCTGTATCAAGGTGTCTTGAAATGATTGCATTATACGCATTTGACGGATTACAGGATATACCGCCCTCGGTAATTGATGAGCCGTAATATACAATTGGCTTGGAATATTTATACTCGGTTGGCGGTAAGATTTCAGCATCGTCATCAATCAAAATATCGATATTTTCAAGGATTTCATTGCGTGGGAGCAAAATGAGCACATCCTCCATTATGCCATCCTTTGTCAGTGTGCGTTCAAGCTCAAGGCTTTCATAGTTATATGGATGCATAAGTCCTAAAAACCGTGAGGTTTTCTTATCTCCTGCGAAAACATGGAAGCTTTGGCAGGAATAAACTGACATACCGATATCTAAGGATAATGTTTTAAATTTTGCGCGCACGCCGATTGTTTTTGAGTTGGTTCTAAAGCCGATTCTGCCGCCCGGACATCTTCTGCCTAAAAAGTCAAGCGACGGTATTTTTTCGATTACATCGTCGGGTAATCTTGTTAATTTTTTATCTCTTTCAAAATTAGGTATGCCAAATACCTTAATCGGTTTTTCAAAAATTGAATATGCTTTCATCTTAATCACCTCTTCTATGTTTATTTTATCACAATAATGTAGTCAGTACAATAGGAAAATCCCGTTTTAATAAATGAATTGTCTTCATTATAAATTGAGATGGGCTATAATATGTCTTTTTTGAATGTTTAATATTTTTAGCGAAATTATTGCTACGCAATAGCGAAATTACAAAACTCCGTTTTGTAGCGAAATTATGTCGCACGCGACATAGCGAAATTAAATTTGCCATATAGCTCGCAAAGCGAATTTAGCTCGTTACAACGAATTTAGCTCACGAAGTGAATTTAGCTTGCCGGAGGCAAATTTAGCTGTGCCAAGGGCACTTTTCTACATCCTATCCCCTGTCCCCTATTTATAACAAAGACATCCGCCGAAGCAAGCGAAGGTTTTATACTTATAGCAATCCTTACATTCCGGGCGAGAATAATTATGTACAAGACGGGAATCAATTTCCATAAAGAAATGATTTTTCAGGTCGGTTATATTTTTAAAATCGGTAATTTTCACACGCAAGGTATCATAGCAGCCGAAGCAACGGGTTGCACTCAAATCGGGGTACAGGTCAATAACAGGAGAGCAGACGCTTCTTTCGCCCATAAAAATTGCTCTTTCATAATCATTTGCGAAGGGGAGTGTCTGTAAAAATGATTTTTCCTCGTCGGTATAAACACATTCGGGGATAGCATTACAGTCATAGCAGGGACTAACGCCTAAGTCGCTCAGCTCTCTGTATAGCTTAAACAGAGTTGGCTTCATTTTATAGAAATAATTGATACCTCCCCCGCTTTTTTTCTGCGGAATTACTACGCTTACTCTGATTTTATTAAATGTGTATTTTTTTACAAGGTACAAAAAGTCGGTAAAATCCTGATTTTCCTCATATACATTAATACCGAGAGTAACATTTCTTTTCATTCCGTTTTTAATAAGAAGGTCTATATTACGGTCTATTCTTTCAAAATCAGATTTGCCTATATCCTTTGCTGAATTTATATTAATAAGAATAATGAATTTCGGATGAATAAGGCTTGATAGGTGCTTATCAATATATATGCCGTTTGTAAAAACAGTTGCGCGCATAAATCGTATATCGTCCTTTAAAATGTTAAGGAAGGTGTCAATGCTTTTATGTAAAAGCGGCTCTCCGCCTATTAAGCCTACCTCTCTGTCCGCGCTGGCGAAATCAAGAAGCTTGTTGAAGGCTTCAAGTGTTATATCCTCTCTTTCGCTTGCGGTATAATTATCCGCAAAGCAATAGGGACATCTTAGGTTACATCTATTTAATAATGCTATGTTTGCCATTGCAATCCTCCTACATCCTATATCCTACATCCTACATCCTATATCCTACATCCTATATCCTACCACACTTATTAAAAAATATCAATTGATTTTTTAAATAATATATGTTACAATATAAAAAAAGAGAGAGGTGACTTCTATGATTTATTTTATTGAAAACGATTATCTGTTTGTAAAGGTGTCAAGCCGTGGGGCTGAGCTGACATCTATTAAAAACAAGGATAACGGAGTAGAGTATTTATGGCAGGGAGATGAAAAATACTGGGCAGGTCAGGCGCCTGTTATGTTCCCTATCTGCGGTAGACTTTATGAGGGCAAATATACCTATCTCGGCAAGGAATACACCATGCCAAATCACGGTATTGCAAGAGCAAGTGAGTTTGCGCTTTTAAGTCAGAGGGATGATGAAATTACATTATCACTTGAAGCAAATGAGGATACAAAAGCTCATTATCCGTTTGATTTTATTTTTAATGTAACATTCAAGCTGACACATAAGACTGTTTCTGTTACTTACACTGTTATCAACAAGGACACAAAGGAGCTTATTTTTGCGGTTGGCGGACATCCTGCATTTAATGTTCCTTTAAATGACGAGGGCGATTTTGAGGATTACTATGTGGAGTTTGACTCAAAGAGCGATGCATTAAGAGTTGATTTTTCCCCTGCCTGCTTCTGCACTAAGGATGATAAATTATTCACACAGGGCGGCACAAAGCGTATTGATTTAAAGCACAGCCTTTTTGATGATGACGCTATTTTCCTATATAATGTTGACAAGTCAATCACATTAAAATCCGATTTACATAAGTATAGCGTAACATTAAAATATGACAGAATGAAATATCTGGGCCTTTGGCATATGCCAAAAACTGATGCTCCGTATATTTGTATTGAGCCGTGGTCCTCAATCCCTGCAAATGAGGGTGTTATTGATAATCTTTTAACAAAAGAGGAAATGATTCACTTGCCTGTCGGTTACAGCTACAAAAACACATACAGTATTTCTGTAAAATAAAAAATACACTACAAGGCTTTTCCTTGTAGTGTATTTTTTATTTGCCTGCTAACAGTCCGCTGATTGTTGAGATAATTAATAATGCTAAGTCAGCTATAACTGCGTATAATAGCTTAAATTCAAAGAACGGTAATGCAAGAAGCGCTAATGATACAAGCTTAAAAATAAAGGATAGAACAATGTTAAATACTGCTGTATTGCGTGTTTTTTTGGCAATTCGTACAGCTGCGGCTACATTTTCTAAGTGATTATCAAGAAGCACAACATCCGATGCGTTAAATGCGAAATCCGAGCCGACTGCTCCCATTGCTATGCCCACATCCGCCTTTGCAAGCGCCGCTATATCGTATGCGCCATCGCCACAGTATGCCACATCCATATTTGGGTCGTTTGCTCTTACATCATCAATTGCAGGCGCTTTATCGGCAGGCTTCAAATTTGAATATGCGCCCTCGGCAAGAAGGCTTTTTACAACTAAGTCAACCTTATATTTTTTGTCACCCGCAAAAATGATTTTCTTTTTAATTCCAAGCTTTCTGAGCTTTTCAAATACATCCTTACTGTTATTCTTCAGCTGGTCGCCGATATCCACCGTACCCACGAACTCGCCATTTATGGACACATAAACAGATGCGGCTATTCCTGACGGCGCGCCTACAAAGCTTTTAATTCCTGCCATTATATGGCCGTAAATTGAGTCGCACTCTACTCCGCTTCCGGGTGTTTCCTTGTAGTTTTCACCTATTGGTATTTCTACATTGAATTTTTCAGCAAGTCCTATTATAGCTCTTGCGATCGGATGCTCCGACTTGCTTTCTACAATGGCTAACGCCTGTAACAGCTTTATTTTATCAATGCTTTCGCTATATGTATCAATTTTCGCTACTACAAGCTCGCTTCTTGTAAGCGTGCTTGTTTTGTCAAAAATCATTATTTCAATATTTCTTAAATCGTCAACTACTGATGAGCCTTTAATTAATATTCCCTTTTTGGAAGCATATTTAACTCCGCAAAAATATGCAAGAGGAACTGATACCACCATTGCGCCGGCGCTTGCTATTACAAGAATATTGAGCGCCTTATATGTCCAAAATGAAAATCCCAAGCCGCCGAAAACAGGATTTATCATATCTGCAATCGGGGGCGCTAACGCTACTAACGCTGATACTATTATGGCAATCAAGGAAAATATCCTTGAAAACCTTTCAACAAAAATTTCATTTTTTGTTTTGGTATCAAAGCAGGTTTCGGCTATATTAACTATTCTTTGCGACATGCTGCACTCAAGCGGTCTTGTCACCTTAACGCTTATAGGCGCCTCGTTATTTACATATCCTGCCAACACCTTGCTTCCGTGTCCTATTTTTTGCGGTGTGTTAACGCCTGTAATGGCTGAGGTATTCACAGTTCCTAAGCCACCGACAACTACTCCGTCAACAGCTATTCTTTCGCCCTTTAATACATCCAATACATCGTCAACCTTTGCGTCCTTTGCCGGAATTACCGTGCCGTTTTTCAGTCTTACTCTATCTGTTTGCAAGCCCTCTAAAATCTCGATTGATTTTTTTACGGAAGCATTTACTGTGCTTACAAAAAGCTTGCCTACCATATAAAGAATAAGGATAATATTACCTTCAAGGAATTCCCCAATCATCATAGCGCCCAAGGATGCAAGAAGCATAAGCATTTTATCGCTTACCGTTTTTTCATCAAACAGCTCCTTAAACGCACCGATTAAAACATCATAGCATAGAATTATGTAAGCTAAAATATATAAGCCTAACGGAAGGTACTGACTGATGCCGCCCGAATAATATCCGCCCGCCACTAATAGCGATGAGGAAATTATTCTAAGCAGAGAGATCAGATTTTGCTTGATAAAACTTTTCATCTGCTCTTACCTGCCATTACTCTGAAAGATGCTCCATTCCGCAATCAATGATTGTTTTTACATGCTCGTCGGTTAATGAGTAAACTATGTTCTTGCCCTGTCTTCTTGATTTAACAAGATTGCTTGATTTTAATATACGAAGCTGATGCGATACAGCTGACTGTGTGATTGATAAAAATTCTGAAATTTCGCCTACGCACATTTCGCTTTGTGTAAGCGCGCATAAAATTTTAACTCTTGAGCTATCGCCGAAAAGCTTATAAAGCTGGGCAAGCTCCTCAAAAAGCTCACTGTTTTTTGTGATAATCGCTTGTATTCTTGCAATTGTGTTGGAATCCATTATTGTTCTCCTTTGAGGTTAAAATTAGTTGAGGAAGGTTCAAAAATAAAATATGAACATTTGCTCATATGTATTATATTACTACTTTTCAATAATGTCAAGACACTTTTAATAAAAATATTGATTTTTTTATATTTTATGATAAAATGTAAGCAGCAATATATTTCAGGAGGTTATTATGTTAAAAAATTCAAGCTGGATTACATATCCTAAAAAAGAGGAATATTCCTGTCCTGTATTCAAAAGAGAATTCAAGATAAATGGCGAAATCAAAAAAGCCACATTAAAAATTACATCACTTGGCTGCTACTATGCAACTATCAATAATGAAAGAATCGGCGATTTTATTTTAGCTCCCGGTTGGACCTTTTATAAGCGCGCTCAAATGCAGACATATGATATCACATCGCAGCTTAAAGAGGAAAACGAAATAAGAGTTACTCTTTCACAGGGATGGTTTAACGGCAGAATAAACATTCGTACAAGAATGGAGCTGCCTGATATGCGCCCCTCGTTGATTTGCGAAATTGAGCTTACCTATAAGGACGGCAAAAAGGAATATATCCGTACCGATAGGGATTGGGAATGCGCTTTAAGCAAAATCACATTTTCCGATATTTACGACGGCGAGTATTACGATTCAAATTATACAGAAAAATTTGTACCTGTTAAGGTGGAAGACTATACCGATTTTAAAATCGTTAAGCAGCAGGGCGAGATTATAAGAGAGCAAGAGGTTATTTTCCCTCAAAGCATTTTTAAGACGCCCAAAAATGAGACTGTTATTGACTTCGGTCAGAATATGACGGGATATTTTGAAATTGAGCTTGATGCTAAAAAGGGCGAGCGCGTTTCTCTGTCCGTGGCTGAGGTGCTTGATAAGGACGGCAATTTCTATACAGAAAACTACCGTAGCGCAAAAGCAAAATTTGAATATATTTGCTGTGACGGTCATCAGGTATATAAGCCTAAGCTATGCTTCTGGGGCTTCAGATATATAAGGGTTGATGAGTTTCCTTGTGAGATTACCGAAAGCAATATCAAAGCCATTGTGCTCCATTCCGATATAAAAAGGACAGGCTATCTTGACTCATCAAATCCACTTCTTAACAAGCTGTTTTCAAATATTATTTGGGGACAGAAGGGCAATTTCCTTGATGTGCCTACCGATTGTCCGCAAAGAGATGAAAGACTTGGTTGGACAGGTGATGCGCAGGTGTTTGTAAGAACTGCATCATACAACTACAATGTTGAAAAATTCTTTGACAAGTGGCTTGAGGATTTACGCCTTGAGCAAAAGCGTGAGGGATTAATACCCTTCTGCGTGCCTCAGGTACACGAAAGACCGGGTAGCTCAACCGCGGCATGGAGTGATGCCGCAACCGTTTGTCCTTATCAAATTTATTTGACCTATGGCAATACAAAAATACTAAAAAGACAGTTTAAGTCAATGCGCGATTATGTTGACGAAATTGGCAGAATAACAAAGGAAAAATATCTTTGGTACGGATGCTGGCATTTCGGGGACTGGCTTGGTCTTGATGCTCCTGCGGGAAGCTATAAGGGCTCAAGCAATCCTGATATTATTGCTACAATTTTCTATGCATACTCTGTCAGTCTTGTAGTCAAGGCAGGCAAGGTGCTTGGCAAAAATGTTGCAAAATATGAAAAGCTATATGAGAAAATTTTAGAAAAGGGCAGAAAAACCTTTACTGAATTTAATACGCAGACGGAGTGCGCCATTGCTCTTTACTTTGATTTTGCAACAGATAAAAAGGCGGTAGCTGACAAGCTATCTACTATGATAACAGAAAACGGCAAGAAGCTAAAAACAGGCTTTGTGGGTACTCCGTATTTGCTTCACGCGCTGTCGCAAAACGGTTATACGGAATTAGCGTATGATTTGCTTTTACAAGAGGAATTTCCTTCTTGGCTATATTCAGTTAAGCAAGGCGCAACTACAATTTGGGAGCACTGGGACGGAATGAACGATAAGGGTGAGTTCTGGTCTAAGGATATGAACTCCTTTAATCATTATGGTTACGGAAGTGTGGCTGATTGGGTTTACGGCGTTGCTTGCGGTATTCAGACTGATGAGAGCAAGCCGGGCTTTGAGCATATTATTATTGCTCCGCAGCCTACCGATAAAATTGACCGTTTAAGCGCTTCTATTGATACAGTAAGAGGCTTAGTGGCTTCAAAATGGTATCACAAGGACGGAAAAATCAGATATGAAATTACAACTCCGGTAAATGCTACTATTGTAATAGACGGCGTTACCTTTGAGGTTGAGAAGGGTAGTTATATTTTTTAATGAAAGCTTTAATTGCTTTAAGCGGTGGTGTTGATAGCGCTTGCGCCGCTATTATGATGAAAAATCAAGGCTATGACTGTATTGGTGTTACGATGAAGCTTCACGCTAAGAATGAGTCCTCTTGTCTTACAAGCAAGGATATTGAGGACGCAAGAGGTGTGTGCGAAAATCTAAAAATCCCCTACACTGTGGTTGATTTTTCAAGTGATTTTGATAAATATGTAATTGAAAATTTTATAAGCGCATATGAAAACGGCGCAACGCCTAATCCTTGCATTGAGTGTAATTTTCGTTTAAAGTTTGATAAGCTTTATGAATACGGAATGGAGCAAGGCTGTGATTTTATCGTCACAGGTCACTATGCAAGAATAGAATATGACGAAAAATACGGCAGGCGTGTCTTAAAAAGAGGTGTGGACGCTAAAAAGGACCAAAGCTATGTTTTGTGGCGTATTTCAAGGGAAAAGCTTGAAAAAACCGTTTTTCCTCTTGGCAATATTGAGTCCAAGGACGAGGCAAGAGAAATGGCAAGCAAGGCAGGGCTTGATGTAAGCGGTAAAAAGGACAGCCAGGATATTTGCTTTATTCCCGACGGGGATTATGCGTCCTTTATTGAAAGCTACAGAAAAAAGTCCTATCCTCACGGCGATTTTGTGGATTTACAGGGCAAAATTCTTGGCAAGCATAAGGGCATAATAAGATACACAATAGGGCAAAGAAAGGGCTTAGGTCTTGCTTTACCTGCTTCAATGTATGTTGTAGCAAAGGATTTAGAAAAAAATCAAGTTGTGCTTGGCTTTAATGAGGATTTGCTTTCAAAGGAGCTATATGCTACCGATGTAAATCTATCTGCAATTGATTCTATCGACACTCCCCTAAAGGTAAAGGCGAAAATCCGCTATAATCAAGAAGCAAAGGATGCGTATGCTACTATGGAAAACGGGTTGCTTCATATTGTATTTGATGAGCCGCAAAGAGCCGTATGCCGTGGGCAGAGTGTGGTTATTTATGATGATGATACCGTGCTTGGGGGCGGAATTATATGCTAATATATAGCATATAAATGAAGCACACCACAGGCGTATGAAAAACGAAGCAGAGCTTCGCTCTATGAAGTGTACCTTCGGTGCATTGATAATTTGATGTGCACTTCGCTTCATATTTGCATAGCAAATGCTTCATAATCACCAAGTGATTGCTTCATATTGACAAAGTTAATGCTAAATTTATCATCACGCTATCAATAGACACTTTATAAGTTAGCCTAATCTTATTGAATTTCAATAACTAACAAATGAAAACAGACAGAAATTTTAAAAATTTCTGTCTGTTTTATTTATAGATTATTGTAAGAAATCAAGCATTTCGGATAGTGACATATCCTTGAACATATTTTTGTAATATTCAAGCTCCTTGGTTATCATTTCATCGATAACCTGCATACCTAAAAGCTCAACGGGGGCTTTATCGTCGGTTAAAATCAAATCGCCGCCTTGGTATTTCTTTATTCTCTTATCTACGGTTGACAGAATATAGGAAAGCTCGTGGTCTGATTTTGGATATGCTTCTTGAAACCTACTAAGCATATTTGGATTATTAGAGGCAAAAACAACTCGGTTTGTGCCACGGTCGGCTACATAGACGGTGTTAAAAACGGCTGCTACTGTGTCGCAAAGATATTTATCTATTGAGCCGTCGGTTGATGAAAACATATTAAGGTTTACTACCATTACGCCGTCATCTGTCAGGTGCTCATTTACCTCGCTGAAAAATTCAATGCTTGACATTTGAAATGGGATAGTTACATCTCGGTATGCATCAACCATAATCAAATCGTATTTATCTGCTCCGCGTAAATATGCTCTGCCGTCAAACTCGACACATTCAATGCGTTCATCCTTGGGAAGTCCAAAACGGTCATATGCTAAGTCGATAATCTTTTTATCAATTTCAACGCCTGTCATTACTGTGTTATCGAAATAGCGATAGCATTGGGATGCATAGGTGCCGCTTCCCATTCCGAGAATAAGCATATTAAGCTGTTCCTTTTCGGTAACGCCTGCCATATACGGCGCGGCTAATGCGTAATCGTAATACATTCCCGTAAGTCCGCCGTCCTTTTTAGTAATGGATTGCACACCAAAAAGAACATTTGTGGAAAGCACGATGTCGTCATCATCCTCAACCACCTGTAAATAATTATATATGGACTCGTCCTCGTAAAGATTGGGATCATTTCGCCAAAATGCAAAGCTATTTACCGATGCAAGAAGCGAAAATACGATTACAAGACCCGATATTAAGGATACCTTTACAAGCTTTACCTTAGCGGTAATAAAATATGTAAGCGCGATAGCAAGTAAGATTATTGCAAAAATAATAAATGTCCAGGATGTTCCAACAAGTGGGATTGTAATAAATGTTGGAGTAAATGTGCCGATAATTGAGCCTATTGTATTAAGCGCGTTAAGCTCGCCTACTATTTTTCCGTTTTCCTCAAGGCTATTTACTGCATATTTAACAAGAGCCGGGGAAACGCTTCCAAGAAGCATAAGAGGAAATACAAAAAGCAACAGGCAGGAAATAAGGGAAGCCCAAATCAAGAAATTTTGTCCCACAAGCATTGCAAGTAAAAGCGAAACGCCTGCAATAATATATTTGCCAAGGAATGGAATTGCTGCTGTCCATACTGCAACAATTAAAATACGGAAATACATTTTATCGGGAGAAGGATTTTTGTCCGCTAATCTGCCTCCCCAAATATTACCGAGCGCCATTGCAATCATAATAGCGCCTATTATGATTGTCCACACGATTTGTGAGGATGAAAAATAAGGCGCTAAAAGTCTGCTTGCGCCAAGCTCAATTGCCATAACTGACATTCCCGAGAAAAACTCGGTAAGATAGAAAAACCATTTCTTTTTAAGCATAGCTGCTCCTTTCCGTGGACAGTACCACTACCTTTTGATTATAGCATACGGAAAATAAAAAATCAACTATATGTAAAATAATGACAAAAGTCTGAATATCTTTCATTAAGCTTAATTTTGTAGCTATACTCCTTCCACCACTTCGTGGTCCCCCTCCCTCAAAGATGGAGGCTAAAAAAAACAAAAGGCAGAAAAATTCTGCCTTTTGCTGTATATTTGTTAAACAAAATTTTATTCTCCCGCTATGATGCTTAAAATATCGCCGTTTGATTTGCTGATTTCGTAGGTAGTGCATCCGCCATCTATAAGGTTGTCGGGATCATAGCATTTTTCGTATATCATCACAAAATGACTTGATTCTGTTTCCGAGTCGGCAAGCAAGCTCGCGGAATAATAATCGCCTAAGGATGGCTTTGCGTTATAAGCTCCATAAAAGTGGGCTAATGCTATTTGAATTGCATCTGCACCGCTGATTATTTCAGTTTTTGCCTGAGGCGTGTCGATAGATTTGCTGTCGGTGCTTGTATCATTTTTTGCTTCATTACAGGAAATCAGCACAGCAAGAAGCATTAAGGATACTAAAAGTATAAATATTATTCGTTTCATATTTTTCTCCTTTCAAGGCTACTGTTCTAAGAAGAAACCGTCATTGTATCTATGGTATTCGCTTTTTTCAATAAGGGAATATTCGGTTAAATGGTTGGTTGCTATCTCCTCAACCAAAACAACTATATCAGGAGATTGCGATAGCTCCTTATATATGCTTTCTTGTCCGTTTTCGTATTTTTTTACGCATATGATATTCAAAGCCATATTTTCACCGAAACAGGATCCGCTATGTTTATCACGCTTTTGCAATGTGATATATAAGCTTTGACCATCGGTAAAAAGGTTTTTATAGCCTATATATTTTGAACAGAAGCTACATTTATTGGTATAAGC
>JAFQAM010000331.1 GCA_017416885.1 Clostridia bacterium
AACATAATTTTACCTCTTTTTAGGAGATAGGGTATAGGGTATATGGTATAGGGGTTCGCTTTGCTCACAGGGGGTGAAACCTAAACCTTTTTCTCTATTCTCTGTTCCTTTGTATTTTTATACCATTATTTTAGCACACGCGTTTATAAAAGTCAATAAAGCAGGATATATATTTTATGTTGTTTTTACAGTCGAAATATGTTACAATACAGAAAAGGAGATGATATTGTGACGGAAAACAGTAAAGAAATTTTAGAAAAATATCAAGTTAGAAAAAACGGAAAACAAAAACGAGAGTTTAGAGACTATATACAAAAAATAGCAAGTGAAGAGGGATATGACTACAAAGAAGAAAAATCTTTCGGTGCGTGTAACGTTGTTATAGGAAATATCGACACAGCCAAGGCGGTTTATACGGCTCACTACGACACTTGTGCCGTTTTGCCCTTTCCGAATTTTATAACGCCAAAAAACTTTTTTATATATTTAATCTATCAATTTATAATTGCTTTTGGTTTTTTAGGCATACTTTACGGTCTTGCATATTTGCTTATCGGTTTGCCTTCAATGCTTATAGAAAATGAAGTAATTTTATCTATGATTACAATGTTAGCACTTCTTATACTTCAATTTGTTTTTTGGTTTTCAATGTTATGGATATTGGGACTTGGAGTTGCAAACAAGCACACTGCAAACGACAACACGTCAGGTGTTATCACTCTTGTTGAAATAATGAAAACACTTCCAAAAGAAACAAGAAACGATGTTGCTTTGGTGTTTTTTGACCTTGAAGAAGTTGGACTTGTTGGGTCTATGGCATTCAAGTCGAAACATAAAAAGGTAATGAAAAACAAACTTCTTATTAACTTTGACTGCGTTTCTGACGGCGAAAATATGCTTTTTGCCATTAAGAAAAAAGCAAAGAAATATCTACCGTATTTAGAGGAGTCATTTAAGGATAATGACAATATAAAAGTGGATTTAGCCACACACGGTGTGTTTTATCCATCTGACCAAGCATCATTTCCTTATGGTATCGGTGTTGCCGCTTTAAAGAAAACAAAACTTTTCGGCATACTCTATATGAATAGAATACATACACCTAAAGACACAATATTCAGAGAAGAAAACATTGAATATTTGACACAGGGCGCAATAAAATTAGTGGAAACTTTACCAAAAGAATAACAAAAAATCCTATGCGTGTGCATAGGATTTTTTTGCATTTAATAAATTGTTTGCCAAATGTCGCTGACTGCTTAAATTATCTGCTTCGCAGAGCGAAATAATTTTACTATCCGTAAAATAACTAAATTAATGCTCAAATTCTTTCGCATTAGCTAAATAACGTTGCAAGCAACGCAGCCAAATTGAATTTGCTATTTTTAGCTCGCGTAAGCGAATTTAGCTCACGCAGTGAATTTAGCTGGCGAAATCAATTTAGCTTGCGCAGAGTGGGGCCCCCGTAAAAATTCGTATGAATTTTTGGGGAACCAAAGCAAATTTAGCTGTGCCGGAGGCACTGCGCCTATTTTCTGACGCCAACGGCGTCGCCATTGTATTGCCAAAGAAAGTCCTCGGCGGTCCTTACGCATCTTAAAAATGCCAAGTTATCCTTGAAATAGAAGGAAAATGTTACATTACCGAAATATTTGTCGATAATTTGTGAAAATACTGTGATTTTGTCGGATTGTGTCCACGCAAATGATGTGGCAGAGTCATATTTGAAGCCATCCTGTGTGCGTAATCCGCCATATTCGTTGGAATATCCTTCCTCGGGGAACTTGCCAAAATAGTTGCCGTTTACCTTAAAGGGTAATACCATTGTGCCGTTTTCGTTTTCGTAGGTCAGCGCGCCTTCTCTTTCATTTTTAAAATCGAAGCGGAAGGATTTAATTCCCATTGGGTTTTCCTCTAACTCGTAGGTAACGCCGTTTATGATTTTGCGCCACGGGGAGTCGATAAAGCCGTATTCGTAGTATAAATCAAGTGAGCTTGTCAGCTTATCAAGCATTTCTGCATATTTTTTATTTTTGGGCAGGGGAGTGTCGCTGATTTCCTCAACTATATAGTCATAAAAACAGCTCATAATAATCTCTCTTGAATATTCACTGCCTTGATTATCCGCGGTGCAAACGAAAATTAAGTCCTTGCTTGGCACACAAACCGCAAGCTGATCTCCCATTCCAACAAATGCAAAGCTATCGTATGGCGCGCGCCAGAATTGATAGCCGTAGCCTCTGTGTAGCGAATCTCTGTGGGCAGACGGTGCGTTATCCTTGTGTCTTGATGTTGCTTCCCTTAGATAGTCCTCATTTATTAGTCTTTCGCCCTCATAAACGCCGTAATTTAAGACGAAGCGCGCAAATGTAAGCATATCCCTCGGCGTGCAAATAAGAGCCGAATCGCCCCAGCTATCGCCGTTAGGCGTTTTTAGTATAGTGGCGGTTTTAAACGCGTTTAATTTAGTGAATATTCTTTCGTTCAGAAAATCAAATAGGCTCTTGCCCGTAACTCTTTCAACAAGAGAGGATAAAACCTGTGAGCCTGCGCTATCGTATTCCCAAAGAGTTCCGCTCGGATGCTTTTTGTTTTTGCTGTTTAAATAAAAATCTGTCCTGTCGTGTACCCCTTCGCTAAACCAACTGATACCAAAACCCGAGGTTGTCATTGTCAGCATTTCGCGTACCGTTTGCTTTTTCATATACTCTGAAAGCTCAATTTTTATTTTGTCCTCAAAATATTCAACTATTGGCTTATCAAGATCAATAAGACCGTCCTCAACGCAAAGACCGATTGCTACCGACATATAGCTCTTTGTAACAGAGTACATTCTGTGACAAAAATCCTTATCAAAGGGCTTCCAATAGCATTCGCAAAAAATATCCTCGCCCCTTGCAATCATAACACTGTGCATATGCAGCTTGTCTAATCTGTTTATCAGCTTGTATAGGTTTTTGGAGTCAACTCCAACGCTTTCCGGTGTTACATTTCTAAACATATTATTTCTCCTTTATGCGACTTGTCGCATTTAATTCAACACCAATGGTGTTGTATTTCAAGCATTGATTTATCAATGCATTTCAAGATTGCAAAGCAATCATTTCAAGTGCGAAGCACATTTCATTTTTATTAACGGCAGGGAAAATCACTTTCCTATATCACACTGAAAGCGCTTTGCTATTCATCATCCCCATTTTACCACACACTCCCCACTCTGTCAATAAATAAAGGAGCAGAAATAGGATGATGTCCTTAGCGGAGAATTAACAATTTGACAAAAGTGCAAGCATCGCATTTGATTAGTCAAACGCAAATGGGCTAAGCCCAAACCCATATAACAAGCAGAGAAAGAGAGAACAAATCGGTCAGTAGCCGAAATGTCCTCTCTTTTCTGTTGGTGATGTTTTTGCTATTGCAAAAGTGAAGTTGCTACGCAGTGAAGTTTGTACTACGCACAAGTGAAGTTAAGTTTGCCCATACTTCGCCGTCAGGTGAAACTTCACTCACGAAGTGAACTTCACTATCGAAGATAACTTCACTTGCCTGAAGGGCAAACTTAGTTAGCGTGATACTCCGTTAAGAGTATCACGCTATCTGCTCCTTTATTGTTATTCCCAAATTGCAATCTTGTTGCCCTCATAGTGCCAATAGCTACCGGTCTCGGTAGGCTGCTGCTCACTGTAAAAATATACGCTATGGTTCATTGTGAGGTATAAAAAATCCTCTTGTTCGAATGCGTCCTTGCTTCCGTAATAATAAATCTTAGCATTATCACAGTTAGTAAATGCGTTAGATGATATATCTACTATTTTTTCATTTATGAGAACGGTTTTAAGGTTAGCGCAGCCATAAAAAGCGTCGTTATAAATATATTTCGCGGTTGCGGGCAAAATTACCTCTTCAAGAGCTACACAATCTTTAAATGCTGCTCTGTCAACTGTTTCAAGGCTCTTGCCGAAGGAAACTGTCTTTAATGATTTGCAAGCGGAAAAAGCATAGCTGCCAATGAATGTTACGCCATCGGGAAGCTCAATAGAGGTAAGGCTTTCGCAGTCCATAAATGCATATGTTCCGATTTTCGTTAATGCGCTCGGTAGCTTTATGGCTTTCAGCTTTTTGCAGCCGCTGAATTCATATACGCCAAGTTCTGTGACATCTCCGTTTATTTCTATTTCCTCAATATCATAACAACCGTTAAAAGCAAGGTTGATTTTTGTAATTCCCTTGCCAAGCTTAACGGATTTCAGACTTTTACAACCATAAAATGCGTTCAATCCAAGCTCGGTAACACTATCGGGGATATTTATGCTTGTGATACTTGTGCTGTAAAATGCACTTGTGCCTATTGCTTTTAAAGTGTTTGGCAAGCTTATGCTTGATAAAGCGGTTGAAGCAAATGCGCTGTCACCGATTTCAATAAGAGTATCGGGCAAAACAACCTCTGTAAGTGACATGCAAAAATCAAATGCGCGCGCCCCTATTTTAGTAACTCCGTTTGGAATAACTACTTTAGTAAGTTGCGTTTTAAGATTGAATGCGTTGTTATAAATATCGTATTTTTTGCCGTTGCAGCTTTCGGGAAGAGTAAGCTCCTTTTCGCTTCCGTTATATAAAACAAGATAGCAGGCATCCTCTAATGTACAGAATATGTAATCGTCAATTTCGCTTAGCTTGCTTTCACCGTTATGCACAACCACTGCATTTTGCGCAACACAACCGTGCTCCTCTGAGCCAACAGTAATTAACAGTGACGACTTGTTTATAACCTCAACAAGCGAATTGCAGCCTGAAAATGCGTCCTTGCCAATTTCTGTAACCTTTTCGGGGATGGTAATGCTAATTAAATCGCTATTTGCAAAAATATTTCTGTGAATTTTATATTCCTCACCGTTAAAGCTTTCAGGTAAAATAAGCTGCTTATCAAAGCCGCTATATGAAACTAAATAATTTGAGCCGTTAAAGCTATAAAAGCAAAAATCATTGACAGGAGCTAAAAGCTTGCTTTCGCCGTCGTGAATTTCAATGGCATTTTTTGCGATTTGTCCATACTCCTCGCCACCAATTTCCAATTGCAAATCAGAGTGATTTATTATTTCTACAAGTCCTGTGCAATCCTCGAATGCGCTATTACCGATTGCGGTAACTCCCTTGCCAAGAGTTACGCTTTGTAATCCCTTGCAGTAGTAAAAAGCTTTTGAGCCAATTTCAGTAACTGTATCGGGAACAATAACGCTTGTAACATATGAAGCAAAGCTGAATGAACCGCCATTTAGCTTAGTTACGGTATATCCGTCTATTGTGGAAGGAATTATAACATTACTGTCATAGCAAGAG
>JAFQAM010000332.1 GCA_017416885.1 Clostridia bacterium
TAGGATGGGCGGCTCGCCTTGGGTAGAGCTTATCGGAAATTCCGAGTATATTAAATCGCAGTACGATTTAATTGACGGTCATTTTCCCGAAAATGAAAATCAAATCGTACTTATAGTTGATAAGAATAAGCAAATCACCGACTACATTCTTTATTCTCTTGGAATTAAAGATATCAATATTCTTAAGGACTATGTTGACAGAATGAAGGCTGCAAAGGAGAACGGCGAGGTATTCACCGAAAAGCTTCCGCAGACATCATACACATTTGATGATATTTACGGATACAAATTCAAGGTGCTTCTTGACTCTGACTTCTATGAATATGTAGAGGTTAAGGATGCTGACGGAAAAGTAGTAAGTCAGACTATTATTGACAGAAAAAATCAGGAAATAGCAGAAAACAAATCATTTATTGATAAGAAAATGGAAAATGCAAGAGAGCTTGAAATTGTCGGTATTATTAGCGCAAATGAAAGCTCTGTAACTGCATCTGAGGTTGGTTCAATCGGTTATACCACTGCTCTTATGACATCAATTATTGAAAGTGTTAACAGCAGTGATGTTGTTGATGCTCAGCTTAAAAATGACAAAACCAACTTATTTACAGGCTTTGAGTTTAAGGGCTACACAATCGAGATGGCGGGCGTTTTAAGAGAGCAATTAAAGAACAATCCGCAAATTGCGCCATATCTTGGATTTTTAACTGATGAGCAGTTAATTGAAATGGTAAACGATCAAATCGGCTCTTATAAGGGAAATCTTAAAAAGCTCGGCTATGTTGATTTTGAGTCTCCCTCAACAATTCTTATTTACCCTAAGGATTTTGAATCCAAGGATGAGATTACCGATTTAATTAATGATTACAACAACAGCGCTTCAAAGGAAAATAAGATTACTTATACCGACACTGTGGCGCTACTTATGAGTTCAGTTACTACAATTATCAACGCAATTTCATATGTGCTTATTGCTTTTGTAGCTATTTCTCTTATTGTTTCATCAATTATGATTGGTGTAATTACACTTATTTCAGTACAGGAAAGAACAAAGGAAATCGGTGTGCTTCGCGCTATCGGCGCTTCAAAGAAGGATGTTTCCAGAGTATTTAATGCGGAAACGCTGATTGTCGGCTTTGGGGCAGGCGCGCTTGGCATTTTAGTATCGCTTGCTTTGATTGTATTTATAAATATAATTCTCTTCTCACTTACAGGACTTGCAACGCTTAAGGCTACATTGCCTTGGGGCGCGGCGTTAATCTTAGTGGCTATTAGCATGGGACTCACACTTATTTCAGGTATTATTCCATCAAGAGCGGCGGCTAAGAAGGATCCGGTTATTGCTTTGCGCACAGAGTAGCGTAAAGCAGTTAAATCACTTCGTGATGAAATCTTTTGGATGAAATCGCAAGCGATGAAATCTTGCTACGCAAGGTTAAATTAGTTTATAAGGCTATCGTTTTATACGGTAGCCTTGATTTTTTTATAAAAATGTTGTATAGTAATAGTAGAATGAAATTTTAAGGAGATAATTATGGCACAAGCAAAATGGATCTGGTATCCCGGTAGCTTTGAGTTATATCACGGTATGCTGCTTTTAAACAGGCGTACAAGCTCAAAGACATATGCTAACGGTACAAGAAAAAGCGTTTACTACTATCCTATGTGGAGAGTTGACGGACCTAAAAGAAATGCAATTTTATATAAAGAGGCTGACATAGACCGCGAGGAAGTGATTGAGTTTTACTCAAACTGTGTTGATGCGTGCATCTCCGTTGATGGCTTGGGATATCCGCCCAATTCGAAAATTTTATTGAAGGCAGGACATCACAAGGTATATGTAAGCGGATTTAAGGCTGACAGCTTTCCCGCATTTTACATTAAGGGAAATGTATTTGCAAGTGACAGGACATATATTGTTGCGCCAAGTGATGAATATTCAGGCAGGCACGCAGGATACAGCGATCTTTATACCGATATAAGCGACAAGGTGGAATGCTTTAAATTCAGATACAAAACGGTCGAGCCTGTGTCTAAAAAGCCCATAAATGGCGGTATTCTTTTTGATTTTGGAAAAGAGATTTTCGGAAAGATATGTATAGATGAAGGCTCAGAGAATTTTGGCGAGGTTGATGTATTTCTCGGTGAGTCTTATGAGGAAGCTATTGACACGGATTACTCGGAATTAATGGCTCACTTAGTATATAAGGATGAGATTATTTCTACTAAATCAATGGCTTTCAGATATGTATTTTTCAAGGATACGGACAAGGATATTGAGATTTATGCAAGCTTAGAATATCTACCTCTTGAAAGCAGAGGCGCATTCAGATGCGACAATGAGGAAATCAATAAATTGTGGGATGTGTGTGCATATACTATGCTTTTGAACTCTCGCGAGGGATTTTTTGACGGCATTAAGAGAGACAGGTGGGTATGGAGCGGTGACGCATATCAAAGCTATTTAGTAAATTATTATTTAGCCTGTGACAAGGATATTGTAAGGCGCACTACAAGAATGCTAAGAGGCAGTGATCCTATTAAAAAGCATATTAACACTATTTGCGACTACACTTTTTTATGGATTTGCGGTATTTGGGATTACTATTTCTACACAGGGGACAAGGATTTTCTTAACGACATTTATCCCGATATGCTTGATATAATGAGCTTTATCGAGGGGCGACTCGGTAAAGACAAGATGTATGAAAGAAAGAGCGACGACTGGGTATTTATTGACTGGTCCACCTTTGATTCAAACGGTCCTATGTGCGCTGAGCAAATGCTGCTTTGCCGCGCATATGAAAGTCTTGGCAAATGCGCTAATGTAATTGGCGACAGGTCTATGGCGACAAAATGCAAGAAGCGTGTTGATTATATGATAGAGCAAATTAATCTTCTCTATTGGAATGAGGATAAAGGCGCGTTTATTGATGATTATGCTTCGGGCAAAAATAATGTGACAAGGCATGCGAATATTTTTGCATTATTATTTGACTACACAACTGAAATCAGAAAAGAAAAGATTATTAAAAATGTAATTTTCAACAAGGAAATTACACCTATTACAACGCCTTACTTTGAGTTTTATGAGCTTGATGCTATGTGTCAGCTTGGTAATTTTGAATACTTTACAGATATGCTTGACAGCTATTGGGGCGGTATGCTTCGTCTTGGCGCTACTACCATTTGGGAGGAGTTTGATCCTACAAAATCGGGTATAGAGCATTATGAAATGTATGGCGGAAAATACGAAAAGAGCCTTTGCCACGCGTGGGGCGCTTCTCCTATTTACTTGCTTGGCAAGTATGCTTTAGGTGTAGTACCTACTAAGGCAGGCTTTGAAAGCTATACTGTGACTCCTAATCTGATATCATTTAACGAAATTGAGGGCAAGGTGCCTACGCCTCAGGGTGAAATTTATGTTAAGGCTAATAAAGAGGAAATTTCTGTGCTTTCTCCTATTGAAAACGGTACATTAATTTATAGGGGCAAAAAGCATAAGATTAAGAAGGATGTAATGCTTACAATAAAGGCGTAATTTTAACAGAATATTTATTAAACAAAAAACTTGCGAGTAAATCGCAAGTTTTTTATCTATTACAGTAAAGGGAGCGCCACAATTTTTTCATAAATTTTCCTTTAGGATTTTTTATATTTGTAGCCATAAGCATAAGCGCAGAAAACGGAACAGTCATCAAGCAAAGCACTGAAGCTATTACTATTGAAGTTTTCGTTGTTACTGCTCCTCTATATACTACTGCGCCACTATACTGAACCTCTAA
>JAFQAM010000333.1 GCA_017416885.1 Clostridia bacterium
ATAGTAGCAATAGGCTCATAGCATACAAAGGACGGACAAGGCAAAATAACCTCATCTCCCGGCTCTAAAATAGCGCGCATAGCTATATCAATAGCCTCACTGCCACCAACAGTTACAATAACCTCATTCTTAGGATTGTAATCAAGCTCAAAGCGTCTTTTCATATATCTTGAAATTTCGCCTCTTAAATCAACAGTACCGGCATTAGAGGTGTAGTAAGTCTTTCCCTTTTCAAGACTCTCAATAGCAGCCTCTCTGATATGCCAGGGTGTTATAAAGTCAGGCTCTCCGATAGTAAGTGAAATAACATCCTTCATATCAGCAAGCATATCAAAAAATCTTCTGATACCCGAAGGCTTTAAACCACAAACTGTTTTTGAGAGCATTTTTCCGTAATCAATCATATGTTGCCTCTTTCGTCAATCTGTGCAGGACCGTAAATAACGCCCTTATCCTTGTATTTTCTTAAAACAAAGTGAGTAGCAGTAGCAGTTACATACTCAATAGTAGCAAGCTTCTGCGCAACGAAATAGGCGACCTCCTTCATAGTTTTGCCCTCAATAATCAATGCAAGGTCAAATCCGCCCGACATTAAATATAATGACTGTACCTCAGGATAGTTGTAAATCTTTTCAGCAATCTTGTCAAAGCCTCTGTCTCTCTGTGGCATAACCTTAACCTCAATTAAAGCGCTGACATACTCTCTGTCAGTCTTGTCCCAGTCAACAATAGTCTTATATCCAAGAATAACGCCATCCTTCTCATACTTTTCAATTATATTCTTAATTTCGCCAACCTCTTTGTCAAGCATAACAGACAATTGCTCAGCTGTTAAGGTTGCATCATCCTCAAGTAATTTTAAAAGCTTATCCATAAAATACTCCTTATATATAAAAGTTATTTTTAATATATCATAAAAATATAAATATGTCAATTATTTTATCATACTAAAGCATAATAATATTGCAAAATTTAATTTATTTTGCTATAATATCCTTAGATATCAACCAATAAGGAGAATATATATGCTAACACAACAAAATCCCGTATTAACAGGCTTTCATCCCGACCCCTGTATTTTGAGAGTAAACGAGGATTATTTCCTTGCCACCTCAACCTTCCAATGGTTTCCGGGCGTACAGCTTTATCATTCCAAGGACCTTGTAAATTGGCAGGAAATCAAATCTCCACTTAATCGCCTATCACAGCTTGATATGCACGGCAACCCAAATTCAGGCGGAATATGGGCGCCTTGCCTATCCTATAATAACGGCACATATTACTTGATTTATACCAATGTTAAAAACTTCCACGGAATTTTCAAGGATACACATAACTATTTAGTCACCACCACCGATATTTTTTCGGGAAATTGGAGCGAGCCGATTTATCTGAATTCAAGCGGCTTTGATCCGTCGCTTTTTCACGATGACGATGGCAAAAAGTACCTTCTTAATATGCGTTGGGACCACCGTGTAGAATTTCACGATTTTGCAGGCATCCTAATCCAAGAATATTCCGAAAAGGAAAAGAAGCTGATTGGCGAGCCTAAAACAATATTCAAGGGAACACCGATAGGTGCAACCGAAGCCCCACACCTTTATAAAATCAACGGCTATTACTACCTTATGGTAGCAGAGGGCGGCACAATGTATAACCACGGTATAAGAATGGCGCGCTCAAAAAATATTATGGGACCGTACGAAGCAGACCCGCAGCCACTTTTAACCACAAGAAATAAC
>JAFQAM010000334.1 GCA_017416885.1 Clostridia bacterium
CTTGATAGTAAAGCATACACAAAACGCTTTGTCCTAAGACCTTGGGCGGATGATGCAGGCTGAAGCCGTCCATTTTGCCGTGGGACATCATATCCCTTGCGTCGCCGTAGGGATCAGGTGCGTCCTTCATTACTATCCAATCCACAAACATATAGTTTGGCGCGTATTCCAAGAGTCCGTTTTCCTTATCGACATAATTATCAAATGCGGAAAACAGACACTCCAAGGCGTTTTTTGATAAATTCAACAGCTTTTTGTCGCCTGTAAACATATAGTAGTCATAAAGCCACATTGGGAGCATTAAGCTATATGTGGTATGAAACATTTTTCCCTTTTGATGCTCTAAGATTTGGTTCGTTCTGAATATATCGAATGCGGTCAAGGTTGGATCGTAGATATTAAGATACTCCATTAATGATTGGATATAATAGTCGCCTGTGCAAGCGAGGGGCTCCTGATGAGTTGGGGAGTCTAAGTGTGTATTTTGGCGGCATATTTTTAAAGTATGCATACAAACATCATAGATTTTATTTAAAAGCTCATCGGAGCATTTGAAATGCGCTTCGTTTTTTACGGGATAGTGTGAATAAATCAAGTGAAAATCCTCAATTATGCACACATCCGCCGCTATATTCTCTATTGTCAGCTTTGCCTCGCCTACGCTATTCATTCGTTGGCTTGTGTGAATGATATCCTTGTCGGTGATAATTTCCTCGTTAATATAGCCGATACCGTTTAGCTCACAGGTTTCAACTGTGGCTTTAATTTTGCCGTTACACTTGATTGATATGCTTGTAAATGCGGAATATATTTTATCAAAATCAAGGTAGAGTGTGGATGTTTCGCCTTTTTTGACTGTGATTTTATTAAATACGGTTGGTGTGATGTTTTCCTCTGTTAAGTGCTCAATCAGGCTTGGAAGTAATGTGTGGACATTTGGTATAATTATCGGCTCTGTGTAGATGCTTTCCTTTAATGTGTAGTCGGATTTTAATACATCTATTCTTTCGGACAGGATGCGACATTGCCAGCTTTTGTCGGTTGCACCGATTATTTTGTCTTTTTGAGATAGCTCAATAAAAAGTCCCGGATAGCCGAAGGAATATTCGTTCATTACTGTGGGCGTTGAGGTTACTATGGCTTTAATTTCGACAATACCTGTGTCGTTTATTGTATATTCGTCATAGTAGGAATATGTCAATTTTTCGTATGTATAGTCGCCGCCCGGGGATGAGGGGCCTCTGCCGATAAAATTGCCGTTAATATATAGCTCATAGCGTGTATCGGCGCAGATTTTTAATGTTGTACTGTTTTGTAGATTATATTCCTTTTTAAATTCCACCATTTTAAACGGTGGGTTTATATCATTTTCAGTTATCCAAATCCAGTTGTTCATATTTATTACCTTTCTTGTCTCGGTATGTCGAGGACGCCATCCCCTGTTTTTTAATTTTACTTTAATTTTGGAAATATGTCAAGTAAGTGTTGATTTTTTAGTAAAAATATATTAAAATTATTTTGAGGTGATGAAATGGAATTTTTAAAATTACTTGAGAAAATAAGAAATCCTGTATTTGATTTTATTTTCAGCTTAATTACCTATTGCGGTGATGAAATTATTTTTATGGCGATAGCTATAATTCTTTTTTGGTGTGTTTCTAAAAAAGAGGGCTATTACATTTTGACAGTTGGATTTGTTGGCACTATTATAAATCAATTTTTGAAATTGACCTTCAGAATTCCCCGTCCTTGGGTTAAGGATCCTACATTCACTATTGTTGAGAGCGCAAGAGAGGCTGCGACGGGATATTCGTTCCCATCGGGACATACACAAAACTCCGTTGGTACATTTGGCGGTGTTGCGTA
>JAFQAM010000335.1 GCA_017416885.1 Clostridia bacterium
CCGGGAGTGAAGGACCGCCAAGCTGCTCCATAAGTCCGTCATATCGTCCGCCGCCGCAAACTGTGCTTTGAGCGCCGATTCCTTCGCAAATAAACTCAAATACTGTTTTGGTATAGTAGTCAAGTCCTCTTACAATTCTTGTATCAATTGAGTATTCAATATTTTGCGCGTCAAGGTAAATTTTTAATTTTTCAAGGTGGTCATTACACTCATCGCAGAGATAGTCGATTGTGCAAGGTGCGTCCTTTGCAATTTCAGAGCAGATTGGGCTCTTACAGTCAAGGACACGAAGCGGATTTGTCTTTAAGCGCTCCTTACAGGTATCGCAAAGCTTGTCCTCGTGGCTCTTAAAGTAATCAACTAATGCTTGTCGATATTTAGGTCTGCATTCGGGGCAGCCGATTGAGTTAATGTGTAATTTAACTCCCTTAATGCCAAGCTCATTAATTAATGCGTTTGCAAGCGCGATTACTGTTGCGTCTGCGCTTGGATCCTTGGTGCCGAACATTTCTGTACCGAATTGGAAAAACTCACGGCTTCTGCCCGCCTGTGGCTTTTCGTAACGGAAGCAGTTGATAATATAAAAATATTTAAGCGGCATAGCATCTGATGCTTTACCGTTTTCGATAATTGCGCGAACAACGGATGCTGTTCCCTCGGGACGAAGCGCAAATACTCTGTCCTCTCTGTCAGTGAAGGTGTACATTTCCTTTTGTACAACATCAGTTACCTCACCAACGCCTCTTTTAAAGAGTGATAGCTCCTCGAAGGTTGGTGTGCGAATTTCACCAAAGCCAAAGCGCTTTGCTACCTCTCTCGCTTTATTCTCTATTGTCTGCCAAATAAGCGCTTCATCCGGAAAAATATCCATTGTGCCTCTTGGCTTTTGAATTTTCTGTGCCATAATGCTCCTTATAAACATATAATATAATAGATTAACACACATATTATAACAACATTTATTTTTTATGTCAATACAAAAAATAAAAATGCCGACTTAAAATCGACATTTTTACATATAGCTGCTTTCTTATGCCTCAACGGAATCTGTTTCGTCTGCAAACTCAGCAGTAGCAAGACCGTCAAAGTATGCTTTGATTACTGCGCCCTCAAGCTCTGCTCTGAAATCAGAGTTGATTGGATGCACGATGTCTCTGTATGTTCCGTCAGGATTCTTTCTGCTTGGCATTACGATAAAGAATTTATCTCTTGCATTGATAACCTTAATATCGTGAATTGCTAAAGCTCCGCCGATAGTTACTGACACTACCGCCTTCATTGGTCCTTCCTTGAAATACTTTCTGATTTTGATATCAGTTACAACCATTTTTGTGTCCTCCATTTTTGTAATTGAACTTTGTACTTTTAATCAACATTAATGATTATACCATTAAATTATGAACAAATTTTATATCTTATGTAATGTTTAAATGAAATTATTCTGATTTTTTTGTGAAAATCGCTAAAATTCTGTAAAAAAGAGGAGTTTTTTGGGTTATGGCACTTTTGAACACCGATTTTTCTGTTAACAAAATAGACACATTTTTCAGTTCTGCCAAAAGAATTTTCTTTATTGGCATCGGGGGAGTGAGCATGTCCTCCCTTGCAAAATACTGCTTAAATGAGGGGAAGGCGGTGTTTGGATACGATAAAAAAAGAAGTGAAATTACAGAGAAATTGGAAAAGGATTGCCATATAAAATACTATTCCTCAACGGATAGCGTTTACGGAATGGATTTAGTGATTTATACAACGGCAATTGATGAAAACAACATTGAATACAGTCACGCGAAAAGGCTGAATATTCCCCTTATTTCCCGTGGAAATTTTTTAGGATATGTTATGACGAAATACAAAAACAGGATTGGCATTTGCGGTATGCACGGAAAAAGCACCGTAACATCAATGCTACATCATATTTTTGCCGAAGCTAAAAAAGAGCCGACAACATTTTGCGGCGGTGAGATGGTGGGATACGGTTGCTCGGTGCTTGGTGGGAATGAATACTGTATTTTTGAAGCATGTGAGTATTTAGATGCGTTTTTGCGTTTTAATCCTACCGAAAGCGTAATAACGAATATTGATTATGACCATCCCGATTATTTTAAGAGTAAAGAACAGATTTTAGAATCCTTTCAAAAATATGCAAGTCTAAATGAAAGAGTGTATATAAACAGTGATGATGAGCTATCAAAAATAATTAAGCATAATAGTATAGTGACATACGGAATAAAAAATGATGCAAGATATATGGCGAAAATCGTACACTCTCCCCACTCAAATGAGTTTTTTGTGTATAGAGACGGCGATGTGGTTGCTATGTGTAGATTAAAGCTTTTCGGTGAGCATTTTGTGTATGATGCGCTATGCGCATTTGCGGTTGCGTATGAAAATATGATTGATACAAATGTGATTGTAAATGCACTCAATACCTTTGAGGGGACAAAAAGACGAATGGAGCTTATTAAAAAAGCAGACACAGGTGCGGATATTTTTGTAGATTATGCTCATCATCCAACTGAAATTAAAGCGTCAATTAATGGCCTGAAAGCAATGGGATATAAGAAAATCACCTGCATATATCAGGCGCATACATTTTCAAGGACATACTATTTATATGATGAATTTAAAAACGCCTTTAGAGGTGTGGATAATTTAATAATTGCGCCCACATTTTCGGCAAGAGAGATAAACACCTTTGGCTTCACCGATTATGATTTTGCATTGCACTGCGGCGGTATATTTATAGATGATTACAAAAAAATAGCGGAATGTGTGGATAAAGCCGAATCTGACGCAATTGTAATTATGGGCGCAGGGGATTTAAATACAAAGTTAAAGCTTAATATTTAGGGAATAGCCCATAGGGGCTATCTGCTTTCGCAGGGGTTCACTATGCTCACAGGGATATAAATGCACCGAAGTGCAATTTATGAACAAGGTTCAATTCATGTGCTATGCCTCCCTTACTGCTTAAGAGAGGGGGACCACGGATGTGGTGGTAGGTTTGCAATTCATGAGGCTTGCCTCAATTCATATCAAAATGCCAATTCATTTATTGATGGTTAATGCTTGGTTGCTAACATTAAAACACTTGATTTTTTTAGTATAATATTGTATAATATATCGAAAGATTAGTAAAGAGGTTTGAAATGAAGCAATATTCTAATTTAGCAAGCGTATATGATTTATTAAATGATGAGTATGACTATAATAGATATGCGCAGTTTTTGGACAGCGAGATAAGGACTAATGAAAAGACAAAATCAAGCCTTGTTTTAGACCTTGCCTGTGGCACGGGCAAGATTACATTTGCTCTCCGTGCGCTTGGATATGATATGACGGGCGTTGATTTAAGCGAGGAAATGCTATCCGTGGCTAAGGATGTGTGCTATGATAAATGCATTAATGATATTTTATGGCTATGTCAGGATATGCGCGAGCTTGAGCTTTACGGAACTGTTGATGCTTGCGTTTGCTGTCTTGACAGTATTAATTATTTAACTAAAATCGGGGATGTTAAAAAATGCTTTTCCTTGGTGCATAATTATCTTATCCCCGACGGAGTGTTTATTTTTGATGTAAATACTCCTTATAGATTTGAGAATGTTTATGCAAATAATGACTATGTTTTAGAGGACGAGTCTTCTCTTCTTGCGTGGCGAAATGAGTACAATGAAAAAAGCAAGCTTTGTAGATTTTATTTGAGCATTTTTGAGGAAACCGAGGACGGTACATATGAGCGAAGCGACGAGGTACAAACAGAAAAATGCTACTCTATGAAGCAGATAAAAGCGGCGCTTAATGAGTGTGGCTTTGAGATAATTAAGGTTTACGGCGACCTTGACAAAAACGATGCTACCGATACTAATGAAAAATGGTATTTTGTAGCGAGATGTATTAAATAAAGATGTACTAAATAAAGATGAGGTAGAAAAATGAGTTCAACAATTTTAAGAGCAATGACACGAGACGGAAGCGCTCGCGCGTATGTAATAAATTCAACCGAAATGGTAAATAAAGCAATTGAATACCATCAAACTGCGCCTACTGCAACTGCGCTTATGGGCAGACTTTTGACTGCGACCTCTGTTATGGGCACTATGCTTCCCGAGGATGGCTGTACTATGTCTGTTTCTATAAGAGGTAACGGCCTTGCGGGCACTACTATTGCAGTTAGCGATTACTACGGAAATATTAAATGCTGTATTACTAATCCCATGGCTGACCTACCTCTAAAGCCTAACGGAAAGTTAGATGTAAGCGGTATTGTTGGCGGCGGTACGCTTGTTGTATCCAAGGATGTGGGAGATGAGGCTCCGTTTAATGGAGCTATTGAGCTTGTAAGCGGTGAGGTTGCTGAGGATATTGCATCATATTATGCTCAGAGCGAGCAAACTCCTACTCTTTGTGCGCTTGGTGTTTTGGTGGATGTGGACCATACCTGTAAATCTGCCGGCGGTGTGTTTGTTCAGCTTTTGCCATTTGCTGATGATGAGGTAGTATCAAAATTAGAGGAAAATGCAAAAAATTTATCAAATGTTTCCTTAAAGTTTAGTCAAGGTTTATCTAACGAGGATATACTTAAAATCGCATTAGAGGGAATTGAATATGATTTATTCGATGAGCTTGAGGTTGAATACAAGTGCGATTGCTCCCGTGAAAGAACAGAAAAAGCTCTTATAAGCGTTGGCAAAAAGGAATGCGAGGACATTTTCGCTGAGCAAAAATCTAAGGGTGAGGAAGAGGTAATCACGCTTGAATGTAACTTCTGTAATGCAAAATACAGATTTACCAAGGAGCATGTTGCTAAGCTTTTTAAGAAATAATAAAAAGCGTGGCGACACTACGCAAAATGAGCAAAAAACCAAATAATAAAACAGCAAAAAACGAAACAATAAAAATTACATCATCTAAGGAAAACAGAAAAATGTGGTTCAGAGGAATAAAAAAATTCCTAAGAAGCACGGGCAGATATAAAAAGCCCGAGTTTGTTTTTCTTGGCGAGGAATTTTCCTATGGCGGTATTATTTTAAGCAACCACGAGGGCACTGATGCGCCTATGTCGTTAGAGCTTTACACCGATATTCCTATTCGTATGTGGGGCGCTTACGAAATGAACTCGGGTGTAATTAAAATGTACAAGTATCAGTCAAGGGTTTATTATCACGAAAAGAAGCATTGGAATTTGCATCTTGCAAGACTGTTTTGCTTGATTGCAAGCCCTATTACAAATATTTTCTATAAGGGACTTAATCTTATATCCACTTATCGCGATGCAAGATTTGTAAAAACTATTCGCGAAAGCATTGATGCGATTAAGCGCGGTGAGAATATTGTTGTTTTTCCTGAGGATTCCACAAACGGATATCTTAAGGAGTTAGAAGGCTTCCACGCAGGCTTCGCGATGCTTGCGGACACCTGTTTAAAAAGAGGTATTGATGTACCGATTTTCGTTACATATTTTGATAAGGAAAATCTACGGTATATAGTTGATGAGCCTGTTTACTATTCTACCTTGAAAAAGGATGGCAGAACAAGATGCGATATTGCAAAAATCCTTGTGGACAGATGTAATGAGCTTGGAAAAATGTCATATGAGAAAAAGAGCGCAGAGCAAAAGACAGAGGATGTAATTAATCAGTAAAAATACGATTTGGGAGAAAAATTTTCTCCCTTTTTGTTTTTTATTACCTATTTACTTTTATAATATATTATGATAAAATATTAGTGCGAAATTAGCGGGAGTGGAATATGCAACCCCGTGGGGTGATGATATGCACTCCTTTGGAATGATGATATACAACCTAACGGTTGATGATATACACGCATTCTGTGTGATTGCGACTTTGTCGCAGAAAGGAGCAAAACAATGGATAAGTTTGTTTTAAAAAGCCAATTTTCGCCTATGGGAGATCAGCCCGAGGCAATTAAAAAGCTGACTGAAGGTATATTAAGCGGCGAAAAATTTCAGACCTTGCTTGGTGTTACAGGCTCAGGCAAAACCTTTACTATGGCAAATGTTATCGCAAATATAAATAGACCGACCATTATTCTTGAGCCTAACAAGACTCTTGCATCACAGGTATGCTCCGAAATGAGGGAGCTTTTTCCTGAGTCCCGTGTTGAATACTTTGTATCGTACTATGATTACTATCAGCCTGAGGCTTATATTCCGGGTAAGGATATTTACATTGAAAAGGATGCAATGATAAACGATGAAATTGACAAATTGCGTCATAGCGCAACCTGCTCGCTTTTAGAGCGCCGTGATGTTATAATTGTGGCGAGCGTATCCTGTATTTACTCTCTCGGTGATCCTAATGAATATAAAAATTTAGTTATAGATATTCGTGAGGGAATGGAGATGAGCCGCGACGATTTGGTTAAGCGACTTGTTTATATGAACTACGAAAGAAATGATATAAATTTTGTCCGAAACAAGTTCAGAATTCGCGGTGATGTGGTTGAGATTTTTCCATCCTCATCATCCGACAATGCTATAAGAGTTGAATTTTTCGGTGATGAAATAGAAAGAATAAGCGAAATTCACACTCTTACAGGCGAGGTGAAAAGAAATCTTAATTATACTGCCATATTCCCTGCTAATCACTATGTTGTATCAAATGACAAGCGCGAGGCGGCTTTAGAGGAAATTCATAAAGAAATGGTGGAAAGAGTTAAATTTTTTGAAGCGCAGGGCAAGCTGATTGAGGCGCAAAGAATTGAGGAAAGAACAAAATACGATATTGAAATGCTTCGTGAAATCGGCTTTTGCTCAGGTGTGGAAAACTATTCAAGAGTGCTTTCAGGCAGAGAGCCCGGCTCAACGCCTTATACGCTTCTTGACTACTTCCCCGAGGATTATGTTATGTTCATTGACGAAAGCCATGTTGCTGTACCACAAATACGGGGTATGAGTGGCGGTGACCTTGCAAGAAAGAGAAATCTTGTGGAGTTTGGCTTCCGTTTACCCTCGGCATATGACAACCGTCCTCTTAACTTCAAGGAGTTTGAAAGCAAATTAAATCAAGTGGTTTTTGTGTCCGCTACACCTGCCGACTATGAAAAGGAGCATTCTACCTCTGTGGCTGAGCAATTAATTCGTCCGACGGGACTTATTGATCCTGAAATTGAGATAAGACCTATTTCAACACAGGTTGATGATGTTATGGGCGAAATTAAGCTAAGAGCCGAAAAAGGCGAAAGAGTGCTTGTTACAACTCTTACTACAAAAATGGCTGAGGATTTGACTGAGTTTTTATCCTCAAACGATATAAAGGTGAAATATATTCACCACAATGTTGATACCATTGAAAGAATGGAATTTATCCGTTCGCTCCGTCTTGGTGAATTTGATGTGCTTGTGGGAATTAATTTGCTTCGCGAGGGACTTGATATTCCCGAGGTATCCTTGGTTGCCATTCTCGATGCAGACAAGGAAGGCTTATTCCGTTCAGAAACATCTCTTATACAGACTATCGGTCGCGCGGCGAGAAATGCTAACGGCAAGGTTATTATGTATGCGGACAATGTTACCCGTTCTATGAAAAATGCCATTGAGGAAACTAACCGCCGTCGTGATGTACAGAAAAAATACAATGAGGAAAACGGAATTATACCGAAAACCATTATCAAGGGCGTTTATGATGTTATCGACCTCGGCAAAAAGGCTGAGGACAAGAAAAAAAAGAAGAAGCTCACAAAAGAGGAAAAGGAAAAGCTTATTGTCGAGCTTACTAAGGAAATGCACAAGGCCTCAAGAGAGCTTGAATTTGAGAAGGCTGCTTATTTGAGGGATCAGATTAAAGAATTACGAAAGTAATTCTTTAATCATTGCGTAGCAACTTCATCAAGTGAAGCGTTTGCATTGTAATACAACTTCACTGAACGCAGTTCAACTTCACTAAACAAAGTTTAACTTCACATTTATCATTCATTCGTGAAGTTTTCGCTATGCGAAAGTGAAGTTTTGTTTCACAAAGTGAAGTTTACAGAGCAAATGAAACGCGTCATTGACGCAGTGAAATTATGCAGAGGCATAATTAATAGAAAGGAAAACAATGAAACAATATATAGAAATAAAGGGCGCAAGAGAAAATAATCTTAAAAATATTGATATTAAGATACCGAGGGACAAGCTTGTTATTTTGACAGGTCTTTCAGGCTCGGGGAAATCCTCTCTTGCCTTTGATACGATTTATGCAGAGGGACACAGGCGATTTGTTGAGTCGCTTTCCTCTTATGCAAGACAGTTTTTAGGTCAGCTTGACAAGCCTGATGTTGATATGATTGAGGGACTTTCACCTGCAATTTCAATTGACCAGAAGACCACCTCAAAAAATCCCCGCTCCACTGTCGGTACGGTTACGGAGATTTATGATTATTTAAGGCTTTTGTATTCAAGGCTTGGCACTGTGCACTGCCATGTTTGCGGAAAGGAAATTAAGCAACAGAGCGTTGACCAGATTATTGACAAGATTTTAGAGCTACCTATGGGGGAAAGGTTTATGGTGCTTTCTCCTGTCATAAAGGGCAAAAAGGGCCGTCACGAAAAGGTGATTTCCGATGCAAGAAAGAATGGCTATGCAAGACTCAGAATTGACGGTGTTATTTACGATTTGAACGAGGATATTGAGTTAGAGCTGACAAAAAAGCATAACATTGATATTGTGGTTGACCGTCTTGTAATGAAGGAGGGGCTTCGTCCCCGTCTTTCCGACTCAGTGGAAAATGCTTTAAAAGCAAGCGACGGAAGAGTTACAGTTTTAACCTCTCCTCGCGAGGGCGATGGGGTTGAATATGAGTTTTCTACCAACTATGCCTGTGAGGAGCACGGAATAAGCTTTGGAGAGCTTGAGCCGAGAGCATTCTCATTTAATAATCCATTTGGCGCTTGTCCTCACTGTCTTGGCATAGGTGAGCTTCGCAATATTTCTCCCGATAAGATTATCCCTGACAAAAATCTTTCGTTAAGTGAAGGAGCAATTCAGGTTAACGGCTTCAAATCCATTGACGAGGAAAGCTGGACAGGACCGTTATTTAAGGCGGTATGCGAGCACATTGGCGCAGATATCAATATGCCAATCAAGGATTTTTCAAAACAGCAATTAGATGCTATTTTATACGGCACAGGGGATCAGCTTTATACCGTTGACAGATATTTTGCAAAGCAAAAAAGAACTCAAACAGTAAAGTTTGACGGCGTTATTCGCACCATTGAGCAAAGAATGCAAATGATGGGCGATGAATATTACGATCAATTTATTGAGGAGACTCCCTGTCCTGTTTGTCACGGACACAGACTTAACAAGCAAGCGCTTTCCGTTAAGATTAAGGGCAAGAATATTTTTGAGTTTTGCTTGATGTCGGTAAATGATGAGCTTGATTTTGTAAATTCGCTTACATTTACTGAAAGTGAAATGAAAATAGCTAAGGAAATTTTAAAGGAAATCAAGGCGCGTCTCGGATTTATGAAGAGCGTAGGTCTTGAATATCTTACTCTTGCAAGAAAAAGCGCTACGCTTTCAGGCGGAGAGGCGCAAAGAATTCGTCTTGCTACGCAAATCGGCTCTTCTCTTGTGGGTGTATTATATATTCTTGATGAGCCAAGCATTGGATTGCATCAAAGAGATAATTCAAAATTGATTAAGACATTAAAGGATTTAAGAGATGTTGGTAACAGTGTAATTGTGGTTGAGCACGATGAGGAAACAATGCTTGAATCCGACTATATTGTGGATATCGGTCCGGGCGCAGGTGTACACGGCGGTGAGGTTGTGGCGCAGGGCACGCCTGAGGAAATTATGCAAAATGAAAATTCGCTTACAGGTGATTATCTTTCAGGCAGAAAATCAATTGAGATACCCAAAGCAAGGCGCAAGGGAAATGGCAATTACCTAAAGATTAAGGGCGCAAGAGAAAACAATCTTAAAAACATCAATGTTGATATTCCGCTTGGCTGCTTTGTTGCTGTAACAGGCGTTTCGGGCTCGGGAAAATCATCACTTATTAATAAGATTTTATTACAGACATTAAGTCAAAAATTAAACCGAGCTATTACCTATCCAGGTAAGTGCGACGGTATTGAGGGATATGAGGCGCTTGACAAGGTGATTGCTATTGATCAGTCTCCAATTGGCCGTACTCCAAGGTCAAATCCAGCCACATATACAGGTCTTTTTAATGAAATCAGGGATTTATTTGCTAAAACGCCTGATGCTAAAATGCGTTCATTTACCGCTTCTCGCTTCTCTTTTAATGTTAAGGGCGGTAGATGTGAGAGCTGCTCGGGTGACGGTGTTAAAAAGATTGAAATGCACTTTTTACCTGATGTTTATGTTAAGTGTGATGTATGTAAGGGCAAGAGATATAACCGTGACACCTTAGAGGTGAAATTCAAGGGCAAGAGCATTAGCGATGTGCTTGAAATGACATCGGAGGAGGGCGCGCAGTTCTTTAGTGATATTCCTGCTATTGCAAGAAAGCTTCAAACTATGTGCGATGTTGGACTTGGGTATATTAAAATCGGTCAATCCTCTACTACTTTATCCGGTGGTGAGGCGCAAAGAGTTAAGCTTGCAACTGAGCTTTCAAAGCGCTCAACAGGTAAAACCATTTATATTCTTGATGAGCCTACAACAGGTCTTCATACTGATGATGTTAAGAGGCTTATTGAGGTTTTACAAAGACTTGTTGATGCAGGAAACAGCATTATTGTTATTGAGCATAACCTTGATGTTATCAAAACCGCAGACTATATTATTGATTTGGGTCCTGAGGGCGGAGATAACGGCGGTGAAATAGTAGCCACAGGTACACCTGAGGAGGTAGCGCAAAATCCTAAGTCTTATACAGGTATTTATGTAAAAAAGGCGCTAAATGGATATAAGGATTAGTGGCTTTGACACAGCTAAATTTTCATTTACGCAAGCATCGATAATAAACAAAATTGGCTATGGTGACAACTATGACAAACGAAACAAAATTAAAGCATATGGAAGCGCTGGCTGAGTATAGAAAGGAGCTTTACTTATCGCCGAGATTGGTTACTCTGTTTTTTGAGCTGACTGATGCTTGCAATATGAAATGCCTACACTGCGGAAGCTGTGCTTCTCCAAGCAATAAGAGATACTTGCCATCGGATTTGGTAAGAAAAACACTTGATGAAGTAGCCGAAAAATATAATCCCTCTAAGATTTTAATATGCTATTCAGGCGGCGAGCCTCTTCTTCATCCCGATTTCTTTAGCTTAGTTGAGTATGCTACAAAAAAAGGCTTTTACTGTGGTATTACCTCTAACGGTACATTGATTAACGAGGAAAATGCAAAAAAGCTAAAGGAATGCGGTCTTAGAAGCGTTTCTATCAGCATTGACGGCACAAGAGAGTCTCACGATTGGTTCAGGGGACAAAGCGGCGCTTATGACAGGGCTATGGCGGGCATTAAAAATTTAGTAAGCGTTGGTGGAATTTATACTCAAATTACTACTGTTATTCACAAGAAAAGCATTGATTTGCTTGATGATATTTACAATGCGGTTATATTATCTGGCGCTCATTCCTGGCGGCCTATCGGTATTGATCCTATCGGGCGCGCCCTTGAGCATAATGAGCTAATGTTAGACGGATACGACTACAAAAAATTAATTGATTATATCAAAGACAAGCGATGTGACAAAAGCAACAAGATTGAGGTCACATACGGTTGCTCGCACTACTTAGGCGTTGATTATGAGCGTGAAGCACGAGATATTTATTTTATTTGTATGGCGGGCATAATGAATGCAAGTATTCTTTGCAACGGTGATATTTACGGTTGTATGGATATTGAAAGACGAAGCGAGCTTATTGAGGGCAATATTTACAAGGATAGCTTTGTAGATGTGTGGGAAAATGGCTTTAAGGTCTTCAGGCAAAATAAAGCATATAAATGCCATAAGTGTAGTGTATGTGAGGATAGAGATTTTTGTTGCGGTGAATCCTCTCATACTTGGGATTACAACAAAAATGAGCCTATAGTTTGTTTGAAAAAATACTTAAAATAAAGGAGACAAAAATGAAAAAGAAAAGAAACGCTTTCATTGTTACCGAGGATGATTTTGATCCTTATGACAACATTGCAAGCTGTGTTTACGGCCCACCTATTACATACTTTTTTAAATGCAAAAAATGCGGTCACGAATGGAAATCCTTTATGACTGCAAAAAAGGTTTGCCCTGAATGTGGCACTTTGTGTGAGGAATTTACATCTGACGATTAAAAATTTAAAAGCAGAAATTTCGCTTGAAATTTCTGCTTTTTATTATATAATTTCTACACCAATTGAATTTTTTTCGGCAAATTTAATCGCCTTACTATTTTTCGGGCATCTGATAATAAGCGAATTACAGCCATCAAACGCGCCGTCGTCAATATTTGCTGATGGATTTAAAATTTCTATATATCTTAATTTCTTACAATTCATAAAGGAATGGTGTCTTATATTTTTTACGCTTTCAGATAAAACAATTTCTTCAAGTGATTCGCAATCCTTAAAGGAGGACATCCCTACGGTTTTAATTCCTTTAGGAATTTCAATGGTTTTTAAAGATGAACAGGATAAAAGCATTGCAGATGATATATCCGTCATTTTTGCTGACAAGGTTATTTCAGTTAATGAATCACATTCATAAAATGCTCTAAAGCCAACATTTGTTACACTGTTTGGAATATTGATTTTTTCTAAGGATGAGCAATATGCAAACGCATAGTTTCCTATTTCCGTCAGTCCCTCTTCTATTTCTATTTCCTTTAAATTATCGCATCCACTGAATGCATTTACTTCTATTATTTCCACGGTATCAGGGATTTTTATTTTTTCTAAGGATGAGCAGCCACTAAATGCGCTATCGCCTATTTTAACTGTGCCGTTTGGTATTTCAATGTTTTCTAAGGACATACAATCAAAAAATGCTTTATCGGGAACTGTATTTATTTTTTCATTAAGCTTTACGGTTTTGAGTGATGTACAGCCTGAAAATACAGCGCGCTCTATATTTTCTATGCTTCCCAATATTTCAACAGATTTTAATGACACACAATCACCAAACGCATCTGCGCCCAACTTAACAATGGTACTTGGTAGTCTGATGCTTTTTAAAGACGTACAAAGCTCGAACGCTTCCATATCTATTAACAGCAAGCCTTCCGGCAGCTCTACATTTTCAAGTGCTGCGCATTCTGAAAATGCTCTGTAATCAATAGTTGTAACCTTGCTTGGAATTTCTATATTTTTCAAAGAACTGCAACGGTAAAATGCGCTGTCCTCAATTGCTTTTAAGTCGCTTGGTAAATCAATCCTTTTAAGATATATGCTATTATAAAATGCGCCCATTGCAATTGTGCGAACCTCATTTGGAAGCTTAAATTGGGCTTCCTTCTTTTTGGAAAAATACTTATATAAAATGCTTCCGTCCTTTGAATAAATATTGCCGTCAAGTGATTTTAAAAATGGGTTGCTTTGGTCTATTTCAACTCCGCATAGAGACGGGCATTCTTCAAACGCTCCACTGTTTATGAATGATACGCTTTCTGAAATTTTAACGCTTTTTAATGAGGTACATTCTCTGAATGCGCAATCGTCAATTAATCTTGTGCCATTTAAAATTTCTACGCTTTCAAGCTGAGTGCATTCCGCAAATGCATTATTTTCAATTTCTACTACACTTGACGGTATTTTGATAGCTTTTAAAGCTTGACAGGATTTAAATGCATCCTCCTTAATGGCGCTTACGCCGTTCAGGATCTCAACGCTTACAAGGGATTTGCATTTTTCAAAGACGGATATTTCTATATTCGACAGTGTTGAAGGAATTTTAATTTTCTTTAATGACTTACAACCGAAAAATGCGCAGGGATGTATCTCTAAAATGCCTTCTTGTAGCTCTACTATTTCTAATGAAGTGCATAACTCAAATGCACTGTGCTCTATAATTTGTACACTTTTTGGTATTATTATAAAGCTTAATGATGTACATTCTAAAAATGCTTCCTCGCATATTGTGGTTACTGTATTTGGGATTTCAACATTATTTATAAAATCGCATCTATAAAATGCCTGGTAACCAATTTCGGTAACTCTCTCGGGTATTTTCACATTTGCTTCTTTGCCAAGATATTTAATTAAAACACCATTTTCTATTTTAAAATTATTACTGTCACTCATTTTGTTCACTTTCTTTCAAGAATTACAGCCTTATTATACATTACAAATATCAATTAAGATTGTAATTTTTCCAAGCTAAAATAAACGGTTAATTATATTTGCAAATTGATATTTCGCCTAATATTCCTGTTGGTGGGATTTGGATAAATGTGGATAATAAATCACGGCGGCGATGTCCTAAGTTGCTTGTTACTATAATTTCAAGCTTGTTTTCGCCTTGCTTTAATGCATTTTTCATGCTGAATTTATATGGCGCATTAATGCGTGTGCCGATGCTTATTCCGTTTAGATATACCTGGGCTACCTCACCAACCTGTCCTAAATCTATAACTGTAAAATCGGTATAGCTTTGGTCATAAATAAAGCTTGAGGTATAACGAACAGTGCCACTAAATTCAGGATATTTATCGGGAGCGGAAATATCAAATAAGCTTGATTTTTCTGCAATTTTGCGATACTCCCTGTCGCTTTCGTCCTTAATTTCAATATCAAAAAGTAAGGGGAGTGTCTTTCTTTCAACTTCATTTGTAAAATACGGCGTATTAAGAGGAGCATTTTCGCCAAAGATTACAAAAAGCATATTTCCCTTTTCAAGGCGTAAATTTAGTGTGCCGTTTTTAGCTTCTGCTTTATATAGATTATTGTGCCAAGGATCATATATTAAATAGTCGCCTTGCTTATCAAGGTTGATTTGAGCATTAACATCACCGTAAACATTTTCGTTTGAAAATAGGTAAATATCCTTATTTTCTCTTACGGTATGATAAAAACGAAGCGAGTCTATTCCCTCGCCGCTACCGCTTATGTGGCATAGGTTATATTTTCGTAACGATTTAACCATATTTTTATGCGGTATCGCTTCAAAGCATGGTAGCATATTTAAAATACTGTGTCCTTCCGCGCTTTTTTGCGGTAGAGTATTTTCAAATATCACCTTTAAGCCTTGCTTTGAAAATGCTTCAAAAAGAGTAAGGCGGTCATATGGCATAATTTCGCTTTCGGAAATTATGATAGCTCCATAGTCCTCTTTATTGACACATAGTCTGCCGTTTTTGATTTTTGCATCCTTTAATGCGTCATATGGAATAATATCAAAGTCGATTAATCCCTGTGTAAGTGTGCGACAGAGGTCATAGAAAAGATGATTTTTGCCGCCTGTCCATTCGCCCTCTGCGTTATAAAATACGCATACATCTGCTTTGTGCGCGCTATCGCTTAGCATATGTGAGCATCTGCCCATATAGTCCATTAAGAACTTAAATTGCGGATACTGTATATTTTTGCCACCGTTATAAAAATGCGGTGGGCAATCGGTGTCTTCTTCCCTTGGTGAAAATGCGTGTGGCACGAAGTGGTTTACACCGCTTGATAGCATTGTGTCGGCAAGTCCTTTCATAAACGGAAGTCCCTCTGCCCAACCGAATGCGCCAAAGATTTCACACATTGCTCTATTTTTCTTAAGCGGCTGAATGTGCGCGTGAGATGATGCTAATTTCGGTAATGTGTAGTGGAAAAATGATGGCTCAGCGCTACCGCCGTCGGTTAAAAGCGCTCTGTGTACATTATTTAAAAGTCCGGGAATATCCTGTGTTAAAACAATATCAATACCCGCCATATCCTGTCCGTCAAGAGCGCGGAAATAGTGACCGCTACCGTAGCCCATTCGTGTATGGGCGCCCATATCCTCAATTACATGACCGATGTACATAACATTATGCTCGCGGCACCAATTGCCAAGGGCGTAGCTGAAGTTTTCGCTATATAGCTTGGTGATAACCTCCATATAGTGCATACGGATAAGC
>JAFQAM010000336.1 GCA_017416885.1 Clostridia bacterium
CCATACCTGTCTAAAATCTCAATTAGCCTTATATCCTGTGTAACACCGTCGTCAAAGCTGAATGTAACCGCTTTTTTCTTTCCGTTCCACATAATCATTCACCCATATTTTCCTTGATTGCTTTAATTACAACCTCTGCAATCATTCTCATTCCGTCCTCATCGGGATGTAAGCCGTCAAGCGTGTTATTGTAATAATCGTCATTACAAAGCCTGCTGCTGAATAAATCGCAAACGAAAAATTTATCCCCCGCCGCCTTAACAGCATTTGCAATCACCTCGTTAAAGAGCATAGTCCTCTCCTTAACCGCAGGTGTTCTGTTTGGCATATTGATGCAACAAACATCTGCGTTTGGATGCTTTTCCTTAATAGTCAAAAGCGTTCTTTCATAATCACTTGCGAAAATATCAATATCCACCATACGGCCTAAATCGTTAAGCCCCATAAATACAATTATAAAATCAGGCTCAGCGCCATCATCTCTTGATAGATAATTAACACGGTTAACTCCCGCCGCCTCTATATCTCTACCGCTTAAATTTCCACCGGACCAGGAATTGTTCACACAAAGCTCCATTCCAAACTCCTGCATTACCAAATACCAATATGTCTTTTCCTTTGGAAACGGATCGTCATAATAGCAACGGTTGCCCCAAATGGTGTGATTTGCATTTCTGTCATTAGAAACGCCTCTGTATGTGGACACACTGTCCCCTAAAATTGAAAGCTTTTTACCCTTTAACATAATATCCCCTTAAATATACCTTAATGTTATCGTATCACTTGAAAATTTAAATAGCGATTGTTTTACACCTCAATCGCATCTTACATTATATATTTAATTATACATTACACGCATAATAAATACAACACAATTTTCCAAAAAAACCAACTCAACAAGTTAACAAAACAAAATAACTCACTGACAAAAATATCAGTGAGTTAGTAAAAACAGTAACTATTCGGTAACCGGCTCCAAACTTGTTATAATTTTTTCTATTTCTTCCCAATCAAGTGATGTATCACAACTGAGATTAAATGAATATCCATATGTTAACCATTTGATAAAATAAATATTGTTTTTGATAGTAAAGTAAACTTTTTGATTGCCAATGTATGTTATTTCATATGATGTTTTTTCTGCGTCTAAGGTTATATCACTATTTTTGGAAACATATTGGGAAAATTCTATTGTAAAATCATGATTTGACCAAACGGAAAATGCCCTTAGTGATGAAATAGTTTCATTGATTTTAGTATAGCTATTATTTTGAAAGTATGATGGTTCATATTTTATTTCTATTGATTTTGATTTTTCATCAACATTATTATTTTCAATAAAGAAAGAAGCAAATGTTTCATATATTTCAACAAAAAAGTCAACAACAGCAGTTCTTACTTGAGCTGAAACCGTAAAAACAATTAAAAAACAAATAGTAAGCGCAGCCACAAGAATAAGAGCAATTCTTTTTGGTAAACGCTTTTTTTCTTTTGTTCTTCCATAAATTACATCGAGAATTCTATTATCATATTCTTCATCCGTGACTATGTCGGGGTAGTCCATGCTTTCAATTAGACGAATTCTTCTGAGAGATGCTTCAAGTAAAGCATTTTCTACAATACCTGCGCTATCGTTTATCATAAATTCAAATCCTTAAACCTTTCATTAAGTAATTGCTTACCTCTGTATAGTCTTGACTCAACTGTCTTATATGGAATGTCTAATATATTCGATATGTCCGATACTTTATTTTTGCAAACAAGATACATAGTTAATACAGATGAGTAAATCACTGGCATTTGCTCAATGTAGTCTAAAACCTGTTCGCTTAAAATTTTATTTATAGTGTTTTCCTCTAAATCCTCATCTGACGGAGTATAGAACTGTTCTTCTATGGAAAATATCGGATGCTTATTTCTTCTTGTAGTTATTGTGCAACAAATATTTCTGATTGCAGCTTCAAGATAGACCTTTAAAGTGACAGATATTCGAGGAACACTATCTATATTTCTTGATATTCTAAGAAATATTTCGTGTACCGCATCCTTTGAATCCTCTTCGCTTTTTGTATAGCTATAAGCGATTTTAAGCATCCAAGGCTTGTAGTCCGAATAAACCTTGCTCAGCCAATTCCTGTCATCTTCATTATCTATCATTGATAAATAAAAAAGTAACATAATTCACCCTATAAAGATTTTTTGCAAATTATAACATAAATATGTAAAATCGTCAATATTTAACATAAATTTTCATAAAAATAAAAAAATTTTAAAAAATTTGCAGGGAAAAGTCGTTTTAGTGAGTCTTTATATATAGAGACCGAACAAGAAAGGAGGTGAAAATATGAAAAATTCCAAAAGATTAATTTCTTTTGCTATGCTTGCTGTAATGCTATTTGCTATGGCAATACCTTCATTTGCTACAGAAAATGAAATAATGCCATATTACAATAATACAGGATCCACAGAAGCGGTTTTTATTATTGATGAAAACGGATTGGCATCTTTTGCATTTACTTGTATAGGCTATAGAAATATAACCACAAAAATTGTAGTTGAAACAAAGATAGAAAAGAAATTCTTATGGTGGTGGAATGATGTTGATGGCGCAGCTTGGACGGATGAATCAAATGAATATTATTGTGACAGCGACCATTCTTTTCAACTAACCAAAAGCGGTAAATACAGATTAAGTATAACTTATACCGTTTACGGTACAGCCGGAGATCCCGATGTTATCACAAGAACCATAGAGGATTCTTATTAAAGAGTTGTGAGGCTTTCCTTTTTAATATCAAGGGAAAACCAAATAAAGTAACTTGAATTTTTTGCAAACCATTCAATGAGGGGGATAGCGAATTTTCGCTATCTCTCTACAAACCGCACAAAAACTATTAATATAATTATATGTACCAAGAAACCAACATAAGCAAGTCAACATAGCGAGTAATTTATCAAAATTCAACACTTCTAAAATCGTTTATATAGGCATTATAATGACACATTGTCACGCCATTGGTCGATTTATACGAGATAAAGAGAGAGCAGACATTTGATCGCTGAAAAGCTTGCGGAATCAAGTGATATGAGTATAATAGGGCTTGAAAACATTGAACTTGGCAACGCGAAACCAAAATGTTCAACAAAAACGCATAATAAAATTATTAGACATTAATATCGTAGATTTTATCATATGCGTTTAAGGAAAGATTTATCATTAGTATAAGGAGATAAAATGAGGAAGTACATACTGACAACTACCACTTATCATGCAGAAAGGGAGTTTGATTTTTATGGCATTGCGCTTGTTGATGAAGACGGAGAGTCATGCAAATTAATTGAGTCCTTCAATGACTTGAAGCAGGATAAGGCGGCTATTGAGATTTTAATTGACAGCTGCAACAATCTCGGCTTAAAAGAAATTCATTTTGAAAATGTCATAGAGGACTTAATGTCAGATTAATAAAAAAGAAGCTCGGTTATGTGAGAATAAAATCACAAAACCGAGTTTTTATGCTTTAAAATAAGAGTGGGTAACCTCGTTCATTTGCGCCGCGGGCAGCAATGATGTTGACCTGACGGTCAAATGATGTTGCGTGTGCCACGCAAACGATGTTGTGCCTGTCGGCACAAATGAAAAAATCCAACTCTTACGAGTTGGATTTTTTGTATAAAGGCTACGAAAAAGATATTTTGTGTTTTGCATTAAGGTTTCGAACTCAAACGGGGGTGGATTGCGGATCGCTTGGGGTGACATCGCCTGAAGATTTCATTTTTATATGCTTAACAATAGACACAAATTCTAATATAAAAATTGCTAAATAATAAGCGTTCCATATATAGATGCTGATGCCAAGTTTTCCGCCAACAAAAATTCCCATAGGTATAGCACCCAAAAGCATTATTGATAATATTGCATTAAATATAGGGTGAATTTTCATGAAAATCTTTATGATTGAAAAAATGGCATCTAAAAAATAGAAAATCAGGCTACCATAGGCAGCTATCATTCCAAAAACCCAGAATGCAAATGATCTACTGACACCCATTTCAACGGGAGGCTCGTTTGCAGAAATAACAAATGCAGTTATAATCAAGCAAAAGCTAATTAAGCTTATGATCATGGCAATTATTGCCGAAACTTTGGTAGATGTACTTTTCATATTCCCACCGCCTTTCTTAAACCAATTATATCATGCTTTCGATTAAAAATCAACTATCAATCAGCGCACTGCACAAACGACTACAATTCCGTTTGCGCGAAGCGCAACTTCAGTTACGGCGAAGCCGTAACATCATTGGGAGTAAGCCCACATCATTTGAGGCAACGCCTCAACATCGTTCATTTGTGCCGCAAGCGGCAATGATGTTGACCTAACGGTCAAATGATGTTGCGTGTGCCACGCAAACGATGTTGTGCCTAACGGCACAAATGAAAAAATCCAACTCTTACGAGTTGGATTTTTTGTATAAAGGCTATGAAAAAGATATTTTTGTGTTTTGCATTAAGGTTTCGAACTCAAACGCAAAATCACGCCAAAGGCGTGCATATCATCAATTCCGTAGGAATTGCATATCATCAATGCGGAGCATTGTATATCATCATTGCGAAAGAGGATACAGCCTGCGGCTGATGATATGCACCTTCGGTGATGAGATACACGCTAAAGCGTGATGATATACCATTGCTTTCGCAATGGATAAAAAAATTCGACAAGTCGAAACTTGTCGAATTTTTTGGCGGAGAGTGTGGGATTCGAACCCACGTGGGCGTGAGCCCAAACGGTTTTCAAGTTCTATGCGGCAAACGCACTTTGACGATTTTTATTAGAATTTAACGCCGTCTCTTGGAAGCCTCAAACATTTGATTTTACCGCATTTTTTCGACTTGTTTATTAGATAAATTCTGCAATCCTTGATAAGACAACATGTTCCACATTTTTATTAGAAATTATTAGAATTTTGGACTGTTTGTAATGGCTTTATTAGAATTTTATTAGAATTCAGGAGAAAAACAGCCTCAAAAAACGCAGATTATGAGGAGATCTCATTTTCAATCGGTCTAAAAAACCGTTGCGTGAAAAAACATCTTCGCTTAGAAACGAGTCGAGAAAAAATGTCAGTTGTCAGCTTTTTATAAGTATTCAAAGAGACCCTTTTGATTGATTTTTTCCAAGGTTTCCACGCTGACATTCGTTTCCTTTTCAAAGTCAAACAATGATTTTTTGAAATCTTTTA
>JAFQAM010000337.1 GCA_017416885.1 Clostridia bacterium
ATACATTTCGGAACATTGGAAAATACAGGCTTGCTTAAATTGTCAAGGTTATCAAATAAGCTTGCTTTTTCGGTGAGGTTACATTTGCCGTACGCTCTTTTCTCACGGTTTTGTGGGACAGGCGGCAATTCCTCATTGGTATATTTTTTGATCACCTCACGAAGCGCCATATATTTTGGAGTGATATCACCGCATTCGGAAAGCGGAGCATCATAATCGTAGCTTGTTACATCAGGAGCGAATTTTTCATAATGATTAGCGCCGCTTGTAAAGCCGAAATTAGTGCCGCCGATGAGCATATACATATTAAGGCTACCGCGCTTCAGCATATCATCAACAACCTGCGCGTAGTTTTCGGCAGAGGTTGTATGGTGGAAGCCGCATCCCCACGCATCAAACCAGCCGTTCCACATTTCCATACACATTTTGGGCGCATTGGGAAACAGGATATCGTGGGCTTTGAAGTTTTCTTCTACTCTTGAGCCGAAGTTAAGTGTTGGCAAGCAACCGTCAATTGTGCCGTCAAGCAAGGAATTCATATCTGTGCCGTCAGAGGTGAAAAGTGGCACATCAATTCCTAAATCGCGATAGATTTGATATAGTGATTTTAAGTATTCCTTATCGTCACCGTAATAGCCGTATTCGTTTTCGCATTGAAGCATTATGATTGGTCCGCCGTTGGTGAATAAAAGGGGGCGGATTTCATCAAAAAGGTGGGACAGGTATATTTTAAAGCGATTCATATATGTAGGATTTGAGCAACGGATTTCCATATCGTCCATTGTTTGCAGCCACCATGGAAGACCGCCAAATTCCCATTCTGCGCAGATGTACGGTCCAGGGCGAACGATTACCATTAGTCCTTCGCTTTCGGCAGTTTTTACGAACTCGGCAATATCGTAATTTCCTGTAAAATCAAACACATCAGGCTGTTTTTCGTGCATATTCCACGCGCAATATGTTTCTACGCAGTTTAGTCCCATTGCGCGCATTTTCTTGAAAATATCGCGCCAGGTGTCCTTCATATTTCTAAAATAGTGGACTGCGCCTGAAATTAATTTTATTTCCTTGCCGTCCTTAATAAATTTGTTTCCTTCAATTTTAAAGTTCATATTTTACTCCTTTTATTTAGAATAACCATAAATTAGCTTTTGACCGTTAGCGCATATTACCTCGATTTCGGCGCAAAATGCGTCAAAGTGCCTTGTTTCTACGCGGTCCTCGTTATATGAGCCCTCGGTGATATAATAGGGATAGCCGTCATATGGGCCTGAGACATTGACGGTTACTGTTTCCTTGTACGGTCTTGAAATTTTCTTGAAGCGAGTAACTGAGCCGTCAAAGTAAACCTCGATTTTGTGGGCGGAAATTCCGTAGAAAATGCCGTGTCTTAATTGCTCTACGGTTGAGGGCAAATAGACCTTTCTAAGAGAATAGCAAAAGCACATTGCTTCATCGTTTATGATTTTGATACCCTCGGGAAAGTAGATTTCCTCTGCTTCCTGATTTTTATAAAATAAGCTTTTTGGCACCACTGTATCTCTTTCGTTTTCCATTTCTACCGTGAAAACGCCTTTACCTTTATTTACTATTTTCATAACACACCTCGCTATTTTTTTATATTTTAGCACATTTATTTCAATATGTAAACCTCCGGTTGACAGATTTTATAAAAATGCTAACTTAGGTTAGTTGATTTTGATTATTTCTTATGATATAATTATATCAATAAAATTTTGTGAGGTACAAAAATGGATATTAACACTATCGAATTTAACGGACTTATTAAAAAAATCAGAACGAAGCGGACTGTGTGTGTAGTTTTGACTGTTGTTTTCATTTTAGGTATTCTTTTATCTATGCCTATTCAGCTTGAAATAATGGGGGAGCACATTATTGACACTGACGGCTCATACGCGCTTATTATTTTATTTGCAATTGCTGCATTTGCTTCTCTTTTTGCTTATGTGCTTTTCAGTGTGCCTATTCATAATGCTCTTCTCTTGGAATGTGATGCAAGAAAGCATCTTATTTTATTAACCTCATTGGAAAAGGAAAAGAATGTTTATCCAATGTTAGCTACTGCGTATTTCTACATAGGTGATTTTGATACCGCTATTTATTATGATAAGAAAGCATTTGAAAAGAAAAATGCTAACGCTAAGATATCTGCATTATACAGAAAAGCAAGAAGCGAGTTTTTTGGCGGTAGGATTGAGGATTTTAAGAAAACCGCATCGGATTTTCAAGCTATGTCAAACAGTGTCAAGCTAAATGAAAAGCAACAAAAGGCTATTCTAAAATGCAACACTGTTATAAATCTATTCCTTGCAATAGTGTATGAGGACGGCGAAAAAATCAAGGAATTTGCATCACAGCTTGATATAGTTGATGATACAAGGATTTCCACTGCGTTTGATAGCTATTTGAAGGGGCTTGCCGCGTATGCTATTAACGATAAGGTAGAAAGCACACACAGATTTATGAGTGTTTGCGATATTGCGCCAAAAACGGTTTTAGGCGTTCTTGCTAAGGAGTTTTTAGGTAAATTGAATAGTGAAAATAACACAGACGGTGAAATTTAAGCATGGGCTGTTTATTAAAATTATTTATATATTTTCCTGAAATAGTTTTGGACGATATTATTCCCGCTATTATAGAAGCACTATTGCCAAGCCACAAATTAAGCGAAAAAGCACTACGCATATTAGAGCTTTTAGTTGATTATTTTGTATATTTTCTTTATTTTTGTATCTTTATTGGTATCATTTTATGGTGCAATGAAAATCCAACATTAGTTAAAGTCGGAAAATGGTCATTTTTTGTTTCACTTGGTGTTTTAGCAGTGCTTACTATTTGGGGAATTATATCTGTAATTACAAAAATTACAAAAAAGAAATAAGCTATCTTTTAAATAAATGAAGGAGTGCAAGATGAAGGGAAAGCCAAAATTACCCGATTTTACAACCGAAAGGGAACGAAATTTTCGCAAGCGAAGTAAAATAGATATTTTTCTTGCTATAATACTTTCTGTATTGATGATTGGCGGTCTTGTTGTTGCTATGCTTTTTGAGCATAAGCTCACAACCGGGCTACTGTGTATATATGAGGGCTTAGTTTTACTTGGCGGATTCTTATTTCATATTATCACTTGGAAAAAATACGGATGGGAGCAGATGTCGCCTGTTGACTTCGAAATATATAAAATGACAGGACATGTGGATAAGAAACGACAAAAAGAGAATGAGGACAACTTATTAATTGCGGATTTTATTATATGTGTTACATCTATTGTTTTTATAATTATCGGAATAATTAAATTATTTTAAAAGGAGCTATTATGGACGAAATTTTATTTGAAAGCACGCAAACAATGGACAAAAAGCTTTTTAAAGAGATTGGGGAATTTGTTATTTTTAAAAGAAAGCCGATTGTTTATTGTAATATTCTTGCTTTATTTTGCCTTCCTATATTCATACTTGCTCAAATTGCAGGATATTATCAAAGCTCAACTGCTGTTTTGGGTTATACTCTTTTAGTTTTATATGCTATTATTGTTTTTGTTTCTTATTATTCGTTTACAGTTTTACAGCATAGACGAAAAAATGAGCTATCACAGGGGAAGGATGAGGTTGTAACGGTACAAATTACAAAAAGCCACGCTGTTTTTTCTTCCTCTATCGGTACAAAGGCTGAAATTGATTTTTCTTCATTTAAGAAAATTAATGAAACCAAAAATTACATTATTCTTATGTCAAAAGCAAAGCAAATGTATATTTTAGATAAAAATGATTTTGCAAAAGGTACGCCTGATGAATTGATTGCATTTTTAAAAAGCAAGGGAATAAAATAAGAGGATGGCTTGCATCCTCTTTTTAATATACATATGTGTTTATAAATATTGCTATTCTACTATTTGGGATTGTATAAGCAATTCCGTTTTTTGAATAATAGGTTATGCCAAGTAGCTCTGATTCTAAGCTATATAGAATGCTTCCATTTACTTCTGAATTTGGAATTGCGTTGTGACAAAACACTTCAAAATCTATATTCGGTATGCCAGCTTCATCAATTACATCAGGCTTTTTGTATTCGATTACCTTGCCTGCAGACACCTCATCCTTTGAGGTAATTGCAATTACATCATCGCCTAATTTTTTAATGCCTGCGGTATATTTATTTGCAGTTAATACTGTTCCACTATACGGGAAGCATATCAATGCTAAATTGTATTCCTCACAAAGGGCAGGAAATGTCTTATTTGGATTTTTATAAACTAATGCTTCCATTTCGTTGCCTTCCCTGTCGGTAACGGTAATTACCGGATCAGTTTGATGTTCGTTAGAAAATACGGTGTGATAATTGGTCACAATAAAGCAATAATTACTACTTATCATATAAACAAAGCCGACACCGTTTACTTGCTTTTGCTCGCCGTTTTCCTTGTAGGTGTGATTCACCTTAACTATGCTCCTGCTTAACTCCTGTATATCATCCGCCATTGCTTCCTCGTTAAATTCAAAACAAGCATATAGAGTTAAATTTTCTGTTAATACACCATTAAAGTTGTATGGCTTATATTCAATTGGCGCTGTGCTCCATCCTATGAAATTATGATTTTTCTTAACAGGGTCCTTAAATGGCTTTACTGCTGCTCCGCCACCGTTGACAAGCTGATTTTCATAAACCTTGCCTTCTACCATAAATGATACGGTATATACATTTTTATCAATGTTGGGTTGCTTGATATTTGAAGGTTTACAACCAAAAAGGACTACAATGAAGGATATACATAATACTGCTAAAAGTAATGATTTTATAATTCTTTTCATTATATTTCTTCGCTTTCTTTTGTTTTACTTAAGTATTGTACCACAAAATTAGCTTTTTGTCTATATGCTATTGACATTTTCGCAAAAATGTTGTATTATTGTATTAGTACAATAGTACAATTTTGGAAAGGCGGTGATTTCGTGGCATGGAGCTTTGATTCTAAAAGTCCTGTGTCCTTACAAATTGCGAACATTTTAAGATTGGATATTATCAGAGGAAAATATAAGGCGGGAGAGCCTTTTCCTACTGTAAGACAGCTTGCCTTTGAAGCGTCTGTAAATCCCAATACTATGCAAAAATCACTTTCTATGTTAGAAAATGAGGGACTGCTTATTACACAAGGAACAAGCGGTCGCATAGTGACTGATGATAGCTCGATTATTGACGGCATTCTTGAAAAAATGCAAGAGGAATATATTAAAAGAGTGATATCAGAGGGAATCAACCTTGGTTTATCTAAGGAAAAGTTTAATTATCTAATCAACGAATACTATGAAAGGAAGGACAATGTATGAGCATTCCTGTTTTAGAATGTGAAAATCTGGTTAAATGCTATAACAAGGGACGCCCTGTATTAAATGAGCTTAATTTAACCATACCAAGCGGTAAAATTTTTGGACTTTTAGGCCCTAACGGTTGTGGAAAATCAACTCTTATAAAGCTTGCAGCCGGCATACTTGTGCCTACAAGCGGAGCTATTAAGATTTGCGGCGAATACAGAAGCGAGGAGTCCAACTCACTTATTTCATATTTGCCTGAAAGACCTTATTTTAGTATGAGAATGAAGGTTACTGAGCTATTTGATTATTTCAGTGATTTTTATGCTGATTTTGATGTTGCATTAGCATATAAGATGCTAAGCGATTTAAAAATTGATCCTAATGCGCAGCTTAGAACTCTTTCAAAGGGAACTAAGGAAAAGGTTCAGCTTGTTTTAGTTATGGCAAGAAGGGCTAAGCTTTACTTACTTGATGAGCCTATTGGCGGTGTGGATCCTGCTGCAAGAGAGTATATTTTAAATACTATTATTGGAAGCTATAATCCCGATGCTTCTGTTATTATTACAACTCACTTAATTACCGATATTGAGCCTGCTCTTGATGAATTTGCATTTATGGGCGGTGGAAAGGTTATTTTCCAGGGTAATTGCGACGATGTAAGAGAAAAGACAGGTAAAAGCATTGATATGCTATTTAAGGAGGTGTTCAGATGCTAAGAAAATGCTTACGCTATGATTTAAAATCTGTATTCACCTATTGGATTTTCGGCGCTATCGCTATGCTTGTTATGTCAATTCCAACCGGTCTTGCGTTAAGAAGTCAGGCGCTTCATTTTGGTGAGCTTGGTCGCTTCAATTGGGAAATACTTGTTATTTTACTTGCTTATTTTGTTGGCGCGGCGTTCCTTATTTTATCTGCAATTTTAGTATATATAAGGTTTTATAAGCACTTTTTCTCTGATGAGGGATATTTAACATTTACATTACCTGTAAAGCGCAGAACTCTCTTTACATCAAAGGTAATTAACGGTGTTATCTGGCAAGCGCTTACAGCGCTTGTTATTATCATAAGCATAATTATTATGGTTATGTTTGTGCCTGCTGAAGGCGGTAACACTGTTCCACCTGTTGAGTCAGAGCCATTAATATCCGGCTGGTGGGCATTCTTATATGTGCTTGAGGCTCTTGCGCTTATTGTAATCTACTCATTTACAAGCGTGCTTGCTATGTATTTAGTAATCACTATTGGCGCTAACATTGTAAGAAAAAATAAAATTATTGCAACCATTGGAATAGTTTATGTTTCAAATGTAGTTCTTTCATTACTTTCATATTTCTTTGTTCTTTTAGGAATTTCTTATGTGACCTCAATAAATAAGGTATTTGTAGGCGCGGTATCGAATCCAGAGCTGCTTATATTCTTGGCTCTTGCATTGGCAATTGTTGTTTTACTTACAATTACTGTTGCGATTGCAATGATTACACTTAATATTATTGAGCGCAAGCTTAATTTGGCATAGGGGGGATTATTATGAAAAAGAAAATAATTACTGTTTTATTTGCTTTGCTTTTAATAAGTGTCCTATGCTTAGTTGCTCAGGCTAAGGAATACACTGAATGGACTATCAGCAGTGACGGTGAGTCACTTATATTAGATGACACTGTATATAAGCTATATGAGGGATATTTATTCCCTTCTGATGAGTTTGCTCCCGAGGTTAAATTTACTTACGGAAACAAGCATTATTTTAGCTCACTGCACAGAAACGCGGAAAGCACAGATATTTTATATGTAGACGGTCAGTTTTATGTAACCGAAAACGGTAAAAAAGCCTTAGATGATTTTATAGACGGTGTTTACGGTGAATATAAGATTTGTGATGACTACTTTGACTGTTATTCTAATACATCAATAGGCTGGATTAACAGTCTTGACGGTGGCACTATTAAGGAGCTTAATGTAAAGGATTTAGCAAGTGTCGCTTGCTATTACGTAACGGGCTACGATAAAACCGGCTCTGTTGCTCATATTATTGGCGCAATTTATGATGTAGGTGATGACTATTACTTTATAAATTACGATAAGCTTTCAAATAATTATTTTGACGCAGACGGCAATTTCTCATATATCCGCGGAACTGTAAATGCATACAAGCTAAATGCTGCTCAAGCAAATGATGTGCTTGCATATTACGAGAATATGCAGTACTTTGATATTGAAAAAGAGGAAAGCAATGATGTAAAGGAATTATCCAAGGGATTTTTCATTACAGTATTTGTAATTATAACTGCGATATTCGGTTATATCATTCCGCTTATTCCTGCTATTATTGGCGCAATGAAAATAACTAAAGGTACTACACAAAATCCTAAGCGTTGGCTTTTACTTATTATTTTGTGCGGTCTTTGGATTTTACTTGCCACAGGCGTAATCTTTGCGATTATATTCTAATAATATCAGTAGCTATACCGTGGTCTAATAAAAACATGCTTAAAAGTGAACCTCAAAGAGTTCACTTCAAAGGAGATAAAATGAAAAAGAAAAAACAAATCATATTATTTTCGGTTGTTTTTGCTATGGTAATTTTGATGATTATTTCTTTTGTGCTAATAACGATGAATGTTAAAAGCTCAAAATCCACAGATTTGTTATTCGAAGCCATAGAAAACAACGATGTTCAAACGGCAAAGGAAGCTATTGAAAACGGAGCTGATTTAAATAAATCTCAAAAAGTTTTTTCGCTTGTAAGTTTTTTGGGCGAAAGCCACAATCCTACTCCTTTATGGGAAGCTTGTCACAAATGTGATTTAGAAATGGTTGAGCTTCTTGTAAGTAGTGGCGCAGATATTAATGCGTTAGAGCCTATTAGCAAAACTTCGCCGCTTAGAGCAACATTTATTACCGTAGGCAAGGATGAACGGTTTAGCATAGCGAAATATTTAATTGAAAACGGTGCAGATATAAATTTAGGCAATCAAACCGATGTGGTGTTAGAAAAAGTCCTTATAGGTACGGGTGATAACAATGAGCAAATTAGAAATGAAGCAAAGGAATTACTTCTAATTCTAATAGATAAGGGCTTTAATTTAAATAGCGTCAGAGAAAAAAGCGCATTAACCTATTTGGCAAGATACAAAAACAATGCTACAATAGATTTTTTAGTAAAAAACAAATATTGTGATATTAATTCTTTAAATTACGAAAACCAAACAGCACTGATTGTTGCTGCACAACTAAACGACGATCAGATGGTAGAATTATTATTAAGCTTGGGCATTGATAAAGGCATAAAGGACACATACGGCAAAACCGCATACGATTATGCGAAAGAGCTTGGATATACAAAAATATCTGATATGTTGAAATAGAAAAAATTGTAAATACAATGACTATGTTTTAATTGACAAAGATAAAAAAGTATGGTAACATAGAATTGACCGATAGGTTAATAAATTTAAGGAGAGAATTTATGAAAACACTTGGCAACATTCTATGGTTTCTTTTGACCGGTCTTGTTTCCGCATTATCTTGGATTGTTCTTGGCATCTTTTGGTGCATTACTATTATCGGTATTCCATTCGGTAAGCAATGCTTCAAGCTTGCAGGACTTTCACTTTTCCCATTTGGCAAGACTGTAAACACCAACTTTGGCAAGCATCCAATCGCTAACATTATCTGGATAATTTTCGGTGGTCTTGAGTTAGCTCTTGGCTTTATAATTGCCGGCGTATTTTGGTGCATTACCATTATCGGTATTCCATTTGGTAAGCAATGCTTCAAGCTTGCTTCACTTGCAATTGCTCCATTTGGCGCAAATGTAACAAAATAAAATACTTAATAAAAAACAGGAATTCGTTAGAGCGTCACTCTAAAGGACAGTTTTCAAAAGATACGGTATATCTCGAAAGAGGTATGCCGTATTTTGCGTTTGTGGACACAAATGCAGTGCTTGTCAAGAAAATTGATAAGTCATAGATGAACATAAAAACAGATGCTTTCATTTTTTCAAAAAATCTGCGGATTTTCCGCTATATATCATTACTGTAGAAAAAACGCAGAGCCCTAAAACTAAAGCCCTGCGTTTTTCTATATAGCGGTATTATTTTGTCAAAACCCCTTTAATTTCTTTATAAAATATGGTATAATATATTATCTTCAATGTTGTGCATGAGAAAGGATTTAATTATATGTCTATTAAAATGCCACCAAAACCCAAATTTTCCAAAGGATTATTGATATATCTTTTAATTGCTACTGCTATTCTTGTTATTCTACTATTGAGCGAAGGTATCGACATGGTAGAGTATAAAATCGAACCGTTTGTTCAATTGTTGTTGATTTTTGATGGTATTCCGCTCGCAATCTATTTGTTTTTCTTTATTCCTCAATGTCGTAAATATATTTTAGCAAAAACAAATTATGAAAAATATGAAAAAGAGGAAGAAGAAAGATTAAAGCGTCAATATTATCAAAGATTGAAAGACCAAGCCGCAGAAAAAGCACGACAAGAGCAAATAGAAAAAGAGCGACAGATTGCAATAGCAAGTCAATCAAGCACATCTCCTTGGGCTATTAAGTATTGCACACATCCGTGTCCTCATTGTGGACATTATAAAGTTAGATATGCCAAGTGGGAAGACAAAAAGGCGTCTGTTGCGTTTTGGGGAATACATTCTTCAAAATTAGGAACAAACTTCAAATGTGAACACTGCGGCGAAATGTGGGAGTAACTTTTCTTAATAAGCTATGAATTATAAAGACGTTATTATCGCAAGCTACATTGAGGACTATAAAGAGCAACATAGGATTTTTTATCAAACATTAAGTTCAATGTTGTACGATATAGCATTTCTGCAAGCAGGTTTTGATTTACAAGATTGGGAAATCCATTACGACGTTATAACGCTAAAAATGCTTCATAGAAATGTTTTTGAAAATTTAATTTCCAAAGTTCATAGGTGTTTCTTTGACGGTATGGGAAACAGTACAAGCATTTTAAGGTATAAAAACAATGTGTTGGGAAAGTATTTAAAAGAAGAATATCGCCAACAAATCAGAGAAAATGTAAAAGCACTTCCAATTGAATCGTCAGGATACAAATCTAAGCTAAAAGAACTTAAAGAAAACTGTGGGGCTATAAGAAACGGTTTTATCGGGCATAGATTGTTAGATGCTTCTGACAATGCCATTGTCAACCTTGATGAAATAAAACAATTAGTAGAATACGGTTGCGAATTGTTTCAAGCTTTGAGTTTTGAACCTCGTGATTTTTATTCTTTTATAGAGGGCGATGGGTTTGGTTTTGATGATGAAATAAAAACTACAGATAAACTATCACGTAATTTTATATCTCATTCCTTTTTAACATCACGTTACATAACAAAAATCAGTTGTGAATTTGAAGAATATTGCCCTAAGGATATACGTGAAAAGTTAGATATAGTCATACAAAAATTGAACACCGATAGATAGAAAGAAATAATGTGTAGTGCGTGCGCTACACATTATTTCTTTTTGCATTCAGTAAGCAACAAGCCCCCGCCTTGTCGGCGGGGCCCTATATACCTTCCGTCAAGTTAGCGAAAAGGACACAGAATGTAAAACAACTTTGGCCATCCTACCGGTAGGTAACGTATTCTATTAATTTTAAAAACTGTCCTTAAGGGTACGAAGCATTTGAATTCCTGTTTTTTGTTAATCGCACATAGATTTGAAAATACCGTCAGCTTTATCGTTATATTTCTTGGCAAGAGCCTCGTTTTTCTCTAAGCCAAGCTCGCCATTTAGGTATGCGTTAGCAAGGCGGCGATATGCAAGGACAATTACATCCTTATGCTTTTTGTGATATTTTGCAATGTCAGCCTTTTCAAAATATGTAATTGCTTCTTTCAGGCTTTCCTTGGTATTTTCTCTGTTCATACATATTCTGCCCATTTGGAAATAGCCTAAATTATTGCCTTGGCTTGCTGATTTTTCTGCATATATAAACGCTTTATCAAGGTCCTTTTCAATATCAAAGTCGCCGTTAAAATATACAAGCGACAGCGCATAGGTAGATATGGCATAGCCTAAATCAGAGCTTTTTTCTAACAGCGCAAGTCCCTTTTCTCTGTCCGCCTCAATATGCTCTCCCCTTAAAAGAAGCATAGCATATATATGCATTGACGGCTCGTGCTCCCTCTCGATAAGCTCCTTTAAGGCTTCTATGCTTTTTTCCTTGTTGTCTTGAAAAATCATTGAAGCATATAGGTACTTTATATTATCGTGCTCGTTTTGTCTTTGCTCAACCTGGCTAAATAGGTGCTTAAAGTGTGATACACCGTTAGGAACCGCAAGTATATAGCCCTCCTTTAGCTTATCAATAAGCTCGGAAATGCTCATTGCTATATATTGGTCATAATTATATTTCATTTTATTTTCCATTTATGCAGTCTATTATTGTTTGATAATAGAGAGCGCTTGCTTCCTCGCCTAAATCGCAATGACCTCTGTCAGGTACTATATGGAAGATAATGTCGTGGCCGTTTTTCTTCATTTCGTTTACAAATTTTTCGCTATGCTTTTCAATATTAACCGCGCCATCCTTGGAGCAATGGAACAGTGTATATTTGATTTTTGGCATAGAAGGCGCTAAGTGGAATGGGGAGTATTTTGCTAAAACCTCGTTTAGCTCGCCCTCCTCATTGCAAAAAGCGCTGTATATTGTTCTTGGCAGGTCCTCTCTTTCGGTAAAGTGATATACCAAGTCACAAACAGGGCAATTTGATACACAGGCAACCGGAGTTCTTTTTGCATAATAGGAATAAACAAGTGAGCAAAGACCGCCCATACTGCCGCCTGTTGATACGATAGGTGTATTTTCGTCTAAGCTGTAATGCTCGAAAAGTACATCCATAATTTCGTCGGTGAGATTGATTTCCTGTCTGTTCATCCATCCCCACGGATTTGCGTACGGTACAAAGAATAAAATATTATTCTCGGCAAGTCGCTTGCCTGTGTCTGTGTCATCCTTGTACATTGCCTGACCGCCAAGACCGAAAAAGTCAATGGCAACGCCTTTAATTTTTCCTTTTATAAGCTTATCGTTTGAATAAGCGAAGCTTCTTAAATTTTCGTATGTGATAATTTTATTCATATGCTTTTCCTTTATAATTGAGTTTTATTGACTTAATTTTCTGCGACAAGGTCGCCCCTGTGAGCGAAGCTAACCCCCATATTCCATATCCTATATCCTATCCCCTATATCCTATTTAACACTGAATATAGCAGGATCAAGGACATAGCCGTTTTTGGTTTTGCAAATTCCGTATTGTGTTTTTTTGATCAGCTCAAACAGCTTTTCGCCGTCAATTACCACGCAGTTGTCGAGGGAGTCAAGGAGATTTTTTGCGCCCTGGTGAAATACTGTGGTGGTGATATAAAGTCCTCTTGTGCCCCCTAAGGCATTTAATGAGCCAAAGAACTCACGCACCTCTTTTTCGGTTACATGGGCGCGGTCACGGCATTTTGTTTGCGCCATAATTTTTTCGTAGAAGCCAAGACCGTCCACGGTTTCAATTACGATATCAATTCCGCCGTCATCGCTTCCGCCTGTAATATCGCAAAACGCTACAAACTGTCCTGTCATTGAAAAATACTTTTCCAAAACATTTGCGCAAAAGCTTTCAAAGTTTTTACCGCCTAAATGCCACAATCTTTTGTAAAGCTTTTCCTTGAATTCGTCCTCGGGTAATGGAATATTGTCGCTTTCCTCGTTATCAAATTGGAGCTTCTTCTGGTACTTACCTCTTACAAGCTCAAGACGGTTCGCTTCAATTAGATCCATAAGAATGTTACCCGCTATGGAATGAAGCATATTATCGTCCTTGGTGGTTACTGTTGATTTTGTGCCAAAATGCTTATCAAGAAGTGAATAAATTTCGTTTTTTGTATATGCTTTGTTTTGAAGCATTTTTATAATTTGCGCTTCGCATTGCTCCTCTGTTACGATAACAAGCTCTTCCTTATTCAGTACATAGCTGTCTCCCTCGCGTCTTATGTCCTTTTTGGTGAGAAGGTCATTAAACGCGGTGGAAATATA
>JAFQAM010000338.1 GCA_017416885.1 Clostridia bacterium
TAATCCTCATTATTAAATAACTTTAGTAAATCTGCAAGCCTTGGATCAACCGCTTTTTCCTCGTGACAGTGGCACTCGCTTTCATTTAAGTTAGTTCCACATTTTGTGCAAAGGCCTTGACAGTCATCCTTGCAAAGAATTGAAAACGGAAATTCAAGCAGCAAATCCTCAACTAACTCACGGTCAATATCAATTAAACCGTTTTTAACAGTTATGTAGGAATCGTCATCCTCATTTTGAAGCGTGCCCTTAATTGCAACCGTTCTTGTAAAGTCAAGAGTGAATGTGCCTGTAACTCTTTCAAGACATCTTGCGCAGTGTGAAGCATAGTCAATTGAGCAGGATGCTTTAAGCGCCATATAGCCGGCATTGTCAGTAACATATCCGCTTACATTTATTGGTGCTGTGAATTCCACATCGTCAGGCGGTAATATAGGATTTTCGTCACTGTTCTCAATGGTATATGCAAAATCAATTCTTGATAGCTTGCCATTAATCAATGATGTAATATCTAATACCATAAAATCCCCCTGCGTTTTTCACTTGCCTACCTATTATATATAACATTTTCCCATTTGTCAAGTATTTTTTTGAAAAAACTTGCATATTTGCAAAATATGTGCTACAATAGTATAAAAATTAAGGAAAAGGAACACGAAATTGGAAAATAATGTAAATATTGAAAATATTAACTTGAAAAAATCCGATGATGACACAGTGAGCAATCAGGATGACGATAACAAGGTAAGCGGTGTCAGTAAGGTCAGCCGTATATTTAATATATGCTTAACCGTTGCGCTGTTTACATTCATTGTTGCGTTTTTGTTCAGGCTCTGTCAAGCGGATCACAAGGAGCTGAAGGATCTTATAATAACCGAAAGCTTTAAGGAAGCATACGAAATCAGCAATGATATACGCACTCACGCGGCAGGAAGCGAGTTTTCCGATAACGGCGCGTTATATGCTTATTCCTTTGTATATATCCCTGAAGCAAAATATATGCAAATCACAGTAAGATACAATACAAGGCATATAGATGAGGTGCTTACATCATTAAACGAAAACGAGAGAGCCTTAAAGGGCGAAAATGCCAAAGAGATAACATTTGATGATATAAAAATCAGCTACATTTTAACCGACTCTAAGGAATTGGAATATTCTGTAAAAATCCTTGAAGCCGCTGAAATGTACAACTATAAATACGCCAAGCTTGAGGTAACGGGCATAAGCTTTGAGGACATCTCTTTATACATAAATATGATGCTTGAAAACACCGAGGAGACGGAGCTTACATTAAACGGAGAGACTAAAAAAACTCTTATTTATAAGGAAGGCTCAGCCTACAATGCGGGTAGATTGGAATTTCACAATAAGGAAAATAAGTATATCCCTTACAAAATTTCTAAAAAGGAATTAAAATTAATAGAAGCGGAATAATCAGAAATCACTCCGATAAAATATTTGCATAAAATGTTATTGTAAAGGTTTAAATTAACAAAATAGTGTTAATAATAACCTTGCAGATATAAAAATCAGGGGAGTGATAAAATGAATAATATAAGGCGCGGCGATATCTTTTATGCAGATTTGAGTCCCGTTATCGGCTCTGAGCAGGGCGGACTCCGTCCCGTTTTAATAGTTCAGAATGATGTGGGCAATAAATACAGCCCGACTGTAATTGCGGCAGCCATCACAAGCCGTATGACTAAATCTAAATTGCCAACTCATATAGATGTGCTTGGGGATAATGTGGGACTGTCAAAGGATTCCGTTATACTTCTTGAGCAAATACGCACATTGGATAAAAAGCGACTAAAGGAAAAAATGGGGCACCTTGACGATAAGGTTATGAGCGAGGTCAATGAAGCTATCACAATAAGCTTCGGTCTTACCGCAAGAACATATAGAGACACCGAGGAAATACCTGAAATAACGCCGACACCTGATATAACAAGCGCAAATGCAACTATATTAACCTGACCTTGCGTCAGGTTTTTATATTGACTATTTTAAAAAAATGTGTTAAAATAACAGTCAGAAAATATTTGAGGTACATATATGAAATATCAAGAAAATTATAATGTTAAATTCCACGATACCGTTGTTAATGAGGTTATCAGCGCTTCCAACATCTTAAAGCTTATGCAGGAAACCTCTATGCGTCATATGAAAGCAAGAAAGCCGTCCTATGAGGAGCTGCTTAGCGATAAAAAAGCTTTTATTTTAAGTAATATAAGACTTGAAATTTATAATCCTATTTACGCATATGAGGATGTAGAGGTAAAAACATGGGCTTGTCCAAGCCGCGGCTTCAGCTTTTTGCGCTCATACTCAATTGAAAGAAACGGCGAAACAATGGCGGAAGCCAACACAACCTGGGCGCTTGTTTCCACTGAAGCAAGAAGGCTTTACAAGGTTGCTGATGTTGATTTAAGCAATTACGATACCGAGGAGCAGCTGACGCTTGAAAATCCTCTCAGAATAAGAATACCGGCGGAAGCTCAGCTGTCTCTTATAGGCGAATATACGGTAAGATATACCGATACTGATTTGAACGGCCATATGAATAATACAAACTATCCCGATATGCTTGTCAACTGTATGGCAAATCCCGAAAAAATAAGAATAAAATCAATTGCCATTTCGTTTTTAAGCGACATTAAAAGAGGCGAAAGTGTAAAAATCTACACAGTAAAAACAGACGGCAAGCATTATTTCCGTTCTATTAAAGAGGACGGCAGCACAAATATTGAGGCAGAAATTATCACAGAAGCGCTATAAAATTTGCGCTCGATAGCCGTTTACTCATAATTGAATAATTACATTGAGCGTATCAACCGCCCCGTTATGGTGAATAACAGCATAGCAATGCTATCACAATTTCAATACAAAAAGACTAACGAAAATTTCGTTAGTCTTTTTGCTTTGCGATATATTCAAATTAAAATGCTTTTCTGAACCGATAGACCGACAAATTGGAATTTGTAATGCTGTTAAGCGCAGTTATCTACCTAATAGTTGTTCGAGTGCGGGAGTTATCGCATTTGTAAGCACCTCATATCCTGCGGATGTTAAGTGACCGCCATCGGTCGTATATTCTGCATATATTTCACCTGTTTCAAGATTCAAAA
>JAFQAM010000339.1 GCA_017416885.1 Clostridia bacterium
CAAATTTTTCAAGTAAATTAATATGATAAAATGCACTTTCAGCAAGAGCCTCAGGTGTAGGAGATCCATACTTTTCAAGAATATGCTTTTCCAATGAGCCGCCGTTAACGCCAATTCTAATAGGAATCCCCTCGCTTTTACAAGCGGTTGTTACCTCTCTTACCTTCCAATCCTCTCCAATATTACCGGGATTGATACGAATTTTATCAACACCACATTTTACACATTCAAGAGCAATTCGATAATCAAAATGAATATCAGCAACAACGGGAATTTTAATGCCTGCTTCTTTAATTTTTTGAATTGTCTTAGCAGCCTCAATTGTAGGCACAGTAATTCTTACTATGTCACATCCACAATCAGACAAGGTTTTTATTTGGTTAATTGTACTAACATAATCAAGAGTATCAGTGTTAGTCATTGACTGAATTAAAATATCACCGTTGCCACCAATTTGAGTATCCTTGATTTTTACAGTACGAGATTTTCTTCTTATATCGTTATAGCTCATGCTTCCTCTTATTTAAACAAAAATATAATATCCTTAAATGTAATGATAATCGCAAAGCCCATTAATAAAATGAAGCCAACTGCTTTAATTCCGTATTCAATTTTTTGCGGTATAGGTCTTCTTACTATCATTTCTACCAATAATAGAAGTAAAGATCCACCGTCTAATGCAGGAATTGGCAAAAGGTTAAATATACCTAAATTCATTGAAATTACAACTACTAAATAAAATAATGAATATGTGCTTGTTTTTGCAGCATTTGTAATGGCTCCAGTTACACCAACAGGGCCAGAAATCTGCTCCATTCCATACCTACCTGTAATTAAGTCAAACAATGAATCCCATATCATTTTTATTGTAGATTTGCAAGAATAATAAAAATTTTTGACAACTGTCGAAAATGTTCTATCCTCGCCATAAACCTTGAAATCCATCAAGCCAAAAGCTATACCTTCACTTGAGGTTTGTGGAAATTCTACATTGTCAAGAATGATTTCATTGCCGTTTCTAATAATTGTTAAGGTTATCGGCTCATAGCCCTTACGCATAATTTCATAGCTTAATTCGCTTGCGGTATGCACCTTTGTAGTGCCTACCTTGATAATTTCATCCTCAAGCATAAGAAGCTGATTACTTGTTGCATCAGGGGAAAATTCGCCAATTTTGGTTGTTCCAAATCTTGGATTAGTTGATGTTAATATAATCATAATAATTATACCAACAAGTAAATTCATTATAGCGCCGGCTGCGGTTATAATAAATCTTTGCCAAGCAGGCTTTTTATTAAAAGCATTCGGATTATCGCTTTCCTCTTCTTCGCCAACCATTGATACAAAGCCACCGATTGGAAAAAGCCTCAAGGAATAAGCAACACCGTCCTTGCCTGTTTTGGAAATAAGCTTAGGTCCCATTCCTAAAGAAAATTCAGTGATTGCAACACCAAATTTCTTTGCAAATAAGAAGTGTCCAAGCTCGTGAATGAAAATCAAAAAGCCAAAAACTAAAATCGCAATTAAAATATATAATACTATCATTTTTGCCTCTTTTTAGTAAATTTTAAATGATAATAGCTTAAATTTGAGCTAAGAATCTAATTTTTTCCTCTGTGCGTTCTCTTGCTTCCTTATCAGCAAGTAAAATGTCGTTAAGAGACGGATTTTTAATATTTTCAAAGCTACGTACAATATTTTCAACTACATCAAAAACATCTGTAAATTTAATTTTATCCTCTAAGAAATACTTAACCGCTACTTCATCTGTAGCATTTAATACAGTAGGAATAATTCCGTCCTGTTCAATAGCATAAAATGCAAGAGGAAGTAAAGTAAAAGTATTCATATCAGGCTCTTCAAATGTTAACGAGCCCAACTTCGCAAAATCAAGTGGTTCAGCATATGATGGCATTCTATTAGGATAAGTAATTGCATATTGAATACAGGTACGCATATCAGGTGCTCCCATTTGCGCAATTACACTGTTATCAGTATATTCTACTGCTGAATGCATTATGCTTTGTGGATGAACAACCACCTTTACCTGCTCAGGAGTAACATTAAAAAGTCTTACCGCCTCAATTACCTCAAAGCCCTTATTCATAAGAGATGCACTGTCAACAGTAATTTTCGCTCCCATTTTCCATGTAGGATGAGCTAACGCCTGCTTTGATGTATATGTTGAAAGCTCTTCTCTATTCTTGTGTCTGAACGGGCCGCCTGAGGATGTTAAAATAATTCTTTTGATTGCATTATTTGCTCTACCTTGTAAGCATTGAAAAATTGCACTATGCTCACTATCAACAGGAATAAGCTCAGAGTTATTTTTTTCTATTTCTTCTTTTAAAAACTTATAAGCAATAACAATTGCTTCTTTATTTGACATTGCTATGCGTTTTCCACTTTTTGCACAAGCTATTGCAGGAGCAAGACCTGCAAATCCTGAAATTGCATTTACAGCTGTATCTGCGCTTGATTCTTCAATTACAGAATTCAAGTCACATTCGCCGCCGTAAACCTTGATATCGGTATCTTTTAATTTTACTTTAAGTTCATTTGCGCAAATTTCATTAGTTAATACACAATATTTTGGTGAAAGCTCTCTTGCTTGCTTTTCAATTTCATTAACAGATGAGCAAGAAGCAAGCAAATCGACCTTTAAATTATGGAGCTTGGCTATTTCTATGCTCTGTTTGCCAACTGAGCCTGTTGAGCCTAAAATTGCTATTTTATTATTTATCATATATTTAACCTATAAAATGATTTAAGACATATAAAAATGGTGCTACTAATAATACGCCGTCAAATCTATCAAGAACACCGCCATGTCCAGGGAAAATAAAGCCATAATCCTTTACATTGTACTGACGCTTAATGCTTGATGCAATTAAATCTCCAAATTGTGATGCAATTGAAAGCACAAATCCATAAATACAAAGTGTTAAATATGAAAGCTTATAGTCAGACAAACTATTCCAAATTAAGCAATATAGCGCAAAGCCAATAACCGTGAAAATAACGCCACCAATAGCGCCCTCAACTGTTTTTTTAGGGCTGATTTCAGGTATAAGCTTATGCTTGCCAATTAACATACCTGTAAAATATGCAAAAGTATCGCAAATCCAAGCTCCTAAAAATGCTAATAAATATATCGCTGCGCCATTATGCATTAGTCTGACCATAAGAATCGAGTTAAAGCCAGAAATTACAAAAATACATAATCCATATAAGGTGATTATATCTGATAATACATCCTTATTTTTTCTAACCATAACATAAGTAAGCATATATATTAATATTCCTATAAATAATACGGGAACATGCGACAGAAAAAATGCATTTGAACTTACAAAGCATCTAAAAATAGGTAAAGCTGCAGCCGCTAAATATAAAGGTATAGTCAAACAAATATTTTTGTGAAATCCTAAACACTTAGCCATTTCAAATACGGCAACTAAGCTAAGCAAAGAAATTGCAATGTTAAAAACAATTGTATGTGAAAAAACGCATACTGGTATGAAAATTAAAATTGCAACTATTCCTGTAATAATTCTCTTTAACATTTTATTTTCCTCTATTGGTTACTTAAACCACCAAATTTTCTATTTCTTTTGTAAAAGCTTTCTACTGCTTTCAAAAGCTCTTTCATATCAAAATCAGGCCATAATGCTTTTGTAACATATAGCTCTGAGTATGCACATTGCCATAGTAAAAAATTAGATAATCTAAACTCGTTTGCTGTTCTAACAATCAAATCCGGATCAGGTGAAGCTTTAGTGTATAAATGATTGTTAATATCTTTTTCAGTAATACTATTCTTGCCTTCTTTTATCAGCTCATTACAAGCATTAACAATCTCTGCTCTACCACCGTAGTTAAATGCAATGTTTAGGGTATTTATACAATTCCTTGTAGAATTTTCAAGATCAATCATTCGATTTTTCAAGTCTTCAGGTAATGGACTTTTATCGCCAATAAAAATAACGCGAATATCATTATATTTATATGCTTCCTCGACATATTTTCGCATTAAATCAATGATAGCATCTATTTCCTCTTGAGGTCTTGACCAATTTTCAGTCGAAAATGCATAGACAGTAACAGTTTTAATGCCAATTTTATGACAATTTCTAACTGTTTGTTCAAACGCTTCCGCGCCGTATTTATGACCGACCTTTCTTGGCAAGCCTCTTTTTTTAGCCCATCTACCATTACCGTCCATAATAAACGCAATGTGTGAAAGCTGTGAATCAACCTTGAATTCCTTTTTGTTTTTAAATAGCATAATTACCTCATTGCAATTTTGGGCTGCCACTTTAAAGGCAGCCCAAAATGTATTTAGATTTCCATAATTTCCTTTTCTTTACCGGCAGTAACTACATCAACCTCTTTGATGTACTTATCTGTAAGGTCTTGAACTAACTTTTCGGATGCTTTTTGCTCATCCTCAGTCATTTCGCTGTTCTTCTTCATATCCTTAGCCTTGTCCATAGCATCTCTTCTGATGTTACGAATAGCAACCTTTGCATCCTCGCCCATCTTAGCAACCTGCTTCTTTAGGTCTTTTCTTCTATCCTCTGTTAATTGTGGGAATACAAGACGAATAACCTTACCATCATTTGCAGGCGTAATTCCAAGGTCTGAAGCTAAAATAGCCTTTTCAATTCCCTTAAGTGTTGATGAATCCCAAGGTTGAATTACAATTGTTCTTGCATCGGGTGTAGATACATTGCCGATTTGAGTTACAGGTGTAGCTGAGCCATAGTAGTCAACGCTAATTCTGTCAAGAACAGAAGCATTTGCGCGACCTGCTCTAATTGAACCTAATTCGTATTTGTAGGATTCAATTGATTTTTTCATTTTTTCTTCATAAATTTTGGTGTCAAGCTTCATTTTATTATTCTCCCTTCACAACAGTGCCCATTTTAGCACCCATAATTACATTATAAATATTTTCACAATTATCAAGACCAAATACATGAATAGAAATATTGTTATCCATTGCAAATGATGTGGCGGTTGAATCCATCGCCTGTAAGCCTCTTGCCAATACTTCCTTATATGTAATGCTTGAAATCTTTTGTGCGTTTTTATCCTTTCTTGGATCAGCGGTATAAATAGCATCAATATTCTTTGCCATTAAAACAACCTCTGCGCCAATTTCTGCTGCTCTTACAACAGATGCAGTATCAGTAGACACAAAAGGAATGCCTAATCCACCGCCAAAAACTACAACCTTGCCCTCTGATAAAGCTTTGATAGCATCATCTCTAACAAATTGTTTCGCGAAAGCGCTCATTTCAACAGAGGTCATAACAATTGCATCAAGTCCGGCCCTGATAAACGCTTCCTGTAAAGCAATCGCATTTATGCAGGTTGCAAGCATTCCCATATGGTCAGCCTTTACTCTGTCCATATCACCGCCGCTTCTGCCGCGCCAAATGTTACCCGCGCCAACTAAAACAGCAACCTCAACCTTGCTATCAACACACTTTTTTATAATTCTCGCAATTTCGCTAATATAATCGAAATTTAAAATTCCGTCCTTCCCGTTGGAAATTGCTTCACCGGAAAGCTTAAGTAATACTCTTTTGTAAATAGGTGTTTCCAAAACAAGCTCCTTAATCGTATCGCATAATCGTTCATTATATATAATACTATATTTTTATTAATTTGTAAATAGGAAAATTTAAATATTTATAATATTTCCTCAAAAAAACTCAAACAGATAGCTGTTTGAGTTTTTAAGTTAATTAGTTGTTTTTATTGATCATCTTTGCAATTTCTGCGCCGAAGTCCTCTTCCTTCTTTTGGAGACCTTCGCCCTTCTCATACATGCAGTAGCTTGTTACCTTAATGCTACCGCCGAAGCTCTTTGCAGTAGCTTCAACATATTGAGATACAGACATCTTGTCTTCCTTAACATACTCTTGCTCAAGTAAGCAGTTCTTTTCGTAGAACTTACCAAGCTTACCAACAACCATCTTTTCAAGAATGTTTGCAGGCTTGTTTGCGTTCTTAGGATCGTTAGCAAGCTGAGCTAAGATAATAGCCTTCTCTTCCTCGATATCCTTTTCTGGAACTGATTCCTTATTTAAGTAAAGTACAGGTGATGGCGCACCGGCAACTTGAAGTGCGATGTTCTTTGCAAATTCAGCAAAGCCTTCGTTGTTCTTTACATTTTCGTCAGCCTCGAATGTTACAATAACACCTGTTGAGCCCTTACCGTGAATGTAAGTACCAACTGTACCGTCAACAATAACGAAACGACGAATGCTCATATTTTCACCGATTGTGAAAATCATATCCTTAAGCTTAGCTTCAACTGTTAATTCGTTGTCATATGGCTTTGTTAAAAGCTCTTCAACATTTGCAGGTCTTGTAGCAAGAATTGTCTTAAGAATATTCTTAACGAAGTCTGTAAACTTTTCATTCTTTGCAACGAAGTCTGTTTCTGCGTTAACCTCAATCATTGCAGCAGATTGCTTGTCGTCGGCAACTAAAATGTCAACAACGCCCTCAGCAGCGATTCTGTCTGCCTTCTTTGCAGCAACAGCAAGGCCCTTTTCACGAAGCACCTTTACTGCTTCATCCATATTACCGTCAGCCTCAGTAAGTGCTTTCTTGCACTCCATCATACCACAGCCTGTTACTTTTCTTAGTTCATTTACCATACATGCAGTAATAGCAGCCATTTTTATATCCTCCGTAAATTAAATTTAAAATTATTCAGCATCCTCTGCTACTTCTTCAGCAGCCTCTTCAGCGCTTTCTACAGGTGTTTCACCTTGCTTACCTTCGATTACAGCATCAGCGATAGCTGCAGAGATAAGCTTAATAGCTCTGATAGCGTCATCGTTACCAGGGATAATAAGATCAGCATCATCCGGATCGCAGTTTGTATCAACTACAGCGATTACAGGAATGCCAAGTCTCTTTGCTTCAAGAACTGCATTGTGCTCTTTCTTTGTGTCAACGATGAAAATAGCATATGGAAGTCTGTCCATATCCTTGATACCGCCAAGGTTCTTTTCAAGATTATCCATTTCCTTTGTAAGACCAGCAACTTCCTTCTTTGGAAGAAGATCAAATGTACCGTCCTCTTGCATCTTCTTTAATTGTGCAAGACGAGCGATGCTCTTTTTGATTGTCTTAAAGTTTGTGAGCATACCACCGAGCCAACGAACATTCACATAGTACATACCGCAACGAAGAGCCTCATCACGGATTGCATCAGTAGCTTGCTTCTTTGTACCTACGAAAAGGATTGTGCCGCCGTTTGCAGAAAGGTCTCTTGCAAACATGTAAGCTTCCTCGAACTTCTTTGCTGTCTTTTGAAGGTCGATGATGTAGATACCGTTTCTTTCTGTGAAGATGTACTCAGCCATCTTAGGGTTCCATCTTCTTGTGTGGTGTCCGAAGTGAACACCTGCTTCTAAAAGTTGTTTAATTGAGATGACTGACATTTTTAATGTCCTCCTTTGGTTTTTTCCACCAC
>JAFQAM010000340.1 GCA_017416885.1 Clostridia bacterium
AAAATCAAGTATATGTTCCCTAAGGCACACGCAGCAGCATATGTAATGTCTGCTATTCGTCTTGGATGGTATAAGGTCCATATGCCACTTGTTTTCTATTGTGCATTCCTTAGCGTTGCTCCGGGTGGCTTTGAATCCTCGATGGTAGAGAAGGGAAAGCGCGGTGTTCTTGATAGAATTGCTGATATTGAAGCTAAGGGAAATGATGCTACTCAAAAGGAAAAGGATATGATTACTGCACTCCAAATGGTATATGAGTGTCTTGCAAGAGGTATTGAATTTTTACCTGTTGATTTGATGAAATCAGATTCTTTTAAGTTTTTACCTGAAAACGGTAAGATTAGAATGCCTTTTTCATCTATTGAAGGAATTGGTGAAAATGCCGCTATAAAAATCAAAGAAGCCCGTGATAGCAATGAAATATTCTCAGTTGAGGATTTTCAACAAAAAACTATGCTTTCAAAGGCAGTAATGGAAACCTTAGAGGTTAACCATGTATTTGATAATCTTGCAAAAACAAATCAGCTATCCATAACAGATTTACTATAAAAAATATCGGCGATTTTTTCGCCGATATTTTTATATTAAGTCAGTTAATTTATTTAACGAATGCTTTTCAAGTGATAAAAATATTCCGTCATATAATTCTTTACAAAATGAGTATTCTTTGTCAAAATCTATGGCTTTATGTATAGTCTTTTCACCTATACCGGGCTTTAGATAGTGTATGTGTGAATATAGAGACATTGCGTATTTGTTGTCAAGCTTAAATAGAATCGCTTTATCATCCTCTGATAAGCAAGAAAGTATGATATTCTCCTTAGTCATTACCTTAGTACTCTTAGGCAACAGCTTAGCTGTTTCATCATCACATACTGCAAATACATCAACACAGTATTTGCCAAAATTTCTGTTTTTCTTAAATCTGCCGTATAAAACCTTTAAATTATCCTTCATTGATAATCGAGGAATAATAACAAAATCAAATCTATCTACAACTCTGCCCTTAATATCAATAGATATACATCTGAATGTTCTTCCTACTTGCTCAAAAAACATAGTGTGATAATTATCCTCTATTCTATATAAATTGGTTCTTCTACCCGTTCTGCCCTCGGGCTCGGTTTCCATAACAATTAATCGTTTATTAAGTAGAGCTTGCGTTAAATTAATTGCAGTTACTTTTGAAATATTTAGATGCTTTGATAGCCCATCTAAGGAGTTAATTCCATCCTTAATTGCATTTAAAGCTAAAATTAAATTAATTTTTCTTTTATTTTCGTTGTTTTAAGTAATATTTATATCAAGCATTTAATCACCTCGTAATGATTATAAAGAAAAAAGTCATAAAAGTCAATATTTTCTTATTTAATGCTTGAAATTAATTAATGAAAAGTATATAATTGTAATAGAAAATTTTGGAGGTTTTATATGCTAAACAGAATTTTAAATATTATTTCTGATTATGTTGATGTGCCAAGAGAATCCTATAATGAGGATACAAATATATTTGATTTAGGTGTTGACTCTCTTAGAATGCTGAAAATTATTATGGATATTGAAGTGTTTTATAATGTAAAATTTGAGGATAGAGAGATAGTTGACATCAAATGTGCATCAGAAATTGAAAAATTTATTTTAGAAAAAAGAGCCTAATTTAGACACTTGTCGCACTGTTTTTTTACAGTGCGATTTTTAACGAAAAAATTTTGTCAAATACTGTTGACAAACATATTAGACAAGTGTATAATATAAGAGCGTCACTACAAAGAAAGGAACAAGACATGGACAATGTAAGAAGGTTACCGGATGCGGAATTTGACGTGATGAACGTCTTATGGGATTGCAATGTGTCACCGGTAAATACTGCTTATCTTATGGAAAATGTCGGGAAGCAAAAGGGCTGGAAGGCACCCACCCTGATTTCATTTCTTTCAAGATTAGAGGAAAGAGGCTTTATCCATTCTGAGAAAAAGGGGAAAGAACGATACTATTACGCTGATGCTGTAAAAGAGGAATACATAAGAGGCGTAACACTTGATTTTTTATCAAGATATCACTCAGGATCATTTGTTAAAATGATGGATTTAATGTATGGCAAGAACTCAATGTCCTCACACGATCTTGATGAAATGCTTAAATGGCTACAGGAGCAATATTAATAAGCTTGCTTCCGATGTTTTGCTATGAAACTCATTTCCAACAAAAAAGAGAGGAATTTTTGTTGGAAATGACTTTCAAACTCATTTATTTTAAAGAGCAAATTTGCTCTTTTTTTATTTTTCTATTTATTTTTTAATAAAAGTGTGATACAATAGTAAATATTAATCAAGGAGGACAAATTTATGGGATTATTTTCAAAACTTTCTAATGCAATGAATAATTTAAAAAACGGATTTGTTTCTGCGATTATTTTATGTGCAGGTGCATCAACAAGATTTGATAACGAGGGCAAAAGCAAGCAGCTTGCTGAAATTAACGGAATATCTGTAATAGAAAGAACATTAAACACCTTTGAGGAGTGTTCATCAATAAATGAAATCGTTTTAGTAGTACGCAAGGAAGATGCAGAAAGCTACAAAACCTTTGTTTATGATAAAGGCTTTAAAAAGGTAAAATGTATTGTTACAGGTGGCGCTACTCGCCAATCCTCCGCATTAAGAGGATTTAAATATATATCAAAAAAGGCGAAATATGTTGCCATTCACGACGGCGCAAGATGCTTAGTAACTCAAGAAATTATAAACAAGGTGCTAAAGGAAGCTGTTAAAAATGGAATTGCCACATCTGCATCAAAGGTTACTGATACAGTAAAACTATCAAACAAGGATGGTTTCATTGAGAAAACGCTTGATAGAAGCTATATGTGGAATGTACAAACACCACAAATTTTTGAATATAAGAAATATCAAATATCTGCGTATAAATCAAAGCAAGATGGCTTTGAGGCTACTGATGACTGTATGCTTGCTGAATATGTGGGATTTAAGGTTAAATTAGTTGATACGGGTAATGAGAATATTAAAATAACAGTTAAAGATGACATAAAAAGAGCAGAAGCGATTCTTGCTTCACGAGGTGATAATCAATGAGAATAGGTCACGGCTATGATGTACACAAATTTACAGAGGGCGACCATATAATTATTGGCGGTGTTAAAATACCGTTTGAGAAAAAATTGGAGGCTCATTCTGACGGTGATGTATTAGCGCACGCGATTGCTGATTCACTTTTAGGAGCTTGCGGGGAAAGGGATATAGGTTATTTTTTTCCTGACACAGATATTAAATATAAAAACGCAAATAGCTTAGATTTACTGTCAAATGTTAAGAAAATTATTTCTGATAAGGGCTATGACATATGTAATATTGATTCAACAATAATCGCCCAAGCGCCTAAAATGGCGCCTCATATCGAGAGTATGAGAGTAAATTTAGCTAATGCATTAGAAATAAATGTAGATGACATAAATGTTAAAGCAACAACCGAGGAAAAGCTTGGATTTACCGGAAGAAAGGAAGGCATAGCCGCTCACGCGGTATGCTTATTAAAGAGAAAAGCATAGGATTTTAATGCATACATCTTATATTTTATTGTCTTTTCCTATGCAATTCTCTGAGACTTACTCCTTATTATATTATACATTTATATTTAAATTGACACAAAAACTTATTATTTGACAAGAGGTAAAAATGAAGACACTTGCTCCATCAATTTTAGCTGCTGATATGCTAAATTTAGGAAAAGAAATTGAAAAAATTGAAGCATCTGATTCAAAATATGTACATATAGATGTTATGGATGGTATGTTTGTGCCGAACATAAGCTTCGGTGTGCCTATAATTTCATCTGTTAGAAAAAAGACTAATTTGGTGCTTGATGTTCATGCAATGATTGTTGAGCCAGACCGATATATTGATGAGTTTATTAAGTGTGGTGCTGATATTATAACATTTCACTTTGAAGCTCTTGACCATAACAGAATTTTAAATGCAATAGAAAAAATTCATAAAGCTAATAAAAAGGTAGGAATATCAATAAAGCCAAATACGCCAGCAAGCGAGATTTACAAATATATAGAGCTTTTAGATATGGTGCTTGTAATGACTGTAGAACCGGGCTTTGGCGGACAAAGCTTTATGTATGATATGATGGAAAAGGTAACATCTATAAGAGAATATGCAAATAAACTCGGCAAAAATGTTGACATTCAGGTTGATGGCGGCATAAATGACCAAACAATTAAGATTGCTAATGACGCGGGAGCGAATATTTTTGTTTTAGGAACAGCATTTTTTAAAAGCGAAAAGCTTCTTAAAATAGAAGATTTATTGAACAATGAAAAGTAAAATAGCAATTATAGTAGCATCTTGGCTAATGGTTTTGGCTACAATGATAATTATTTTTAATTTCTCTGCTGAAACTGCCGAAGAATCAACACAGACAAGCGGTGGAGTAATTAAAGATATTTTAGAAACCGTTTTACCTGAAGAAGAAATAACTGATGAGGTTGTAAAAAAATTTCAGCTACCTATAAGAAAAATAGCGCATTTTTGCATATTTATGCTTTTAGGCTTTTGCTTTGCTAACGCATTTAAGAATTCTTTAAAATTCAAACAAATATTTAACTATGTATTATCTTTCGCTTCGGTTATTTTATACGCAAGCCTTGATGAATTTCACCAAAGCTTTGTTGCAAATAGAGGACCTTCTATAAAGGATGTTTTAATCGACGCATCTGGCGGTTTTGCCGGTATTTTGATTTTTATTTTAATGATATATGTTTTTAATATATTTAAAAACAAAACAACTAAAAAGGGCAGAGAATGATTCTTTGCCCTTATTTTATATATTGCTTTTCGATATCTCTTATTGCTTCATAAGCGGAATAAATATCATTTTTACTGTTAAAAGCTCCTATTCCTATGCGAACAGCACCGTCATTGCCTGTATTTAAAATTCTATGACCTAAGGGCGAGCAATGAAAGCCGCTTCTTACACATATTCCTCTTTTGCTTAACTCGTTTGCTACCACGCTTGAAGGCAAATTATTTATATTAAAGCACATGGTATTGCCCGAATAGTCATTCATTTTATATAATTTAATATGCTCATCATTTTTTAGTAAGTCATAAAGTATATTGTATAAGCCTTCCTCGTATATTCGAAGCTTAGTAATATTTTTTGCTTTAAGCCATTTTAAAGCCTCGTTTAAGCCAACTATTGCAGGAGTTGATAAAGTACCTGCCTCGTATGCCTCCGGTAAAAAATCAGGCATTTGTAGCTCTAAAGAATTTATTCCTGTTCCGCCCTCAATAATGCTTCTGCCTACATAATCGTTTCCAAATATAATAGCGCCAACGCCCTGAGGACCGTATAGCCCCTTATGCCCTGGAATGCATAAAGCATCAATATTCATTTTTTTAACTGAAATATTATGAATTCCTGCACTTTGCGCACCATCAACTATAAAAGTTATATTATGCTCTTTACATAATCTACCGATTTTTTCAATTGGCAAGCGTCTTTCTCCAACATTTGATACATGTGTGCAAATTAGCATAGATGTATTTTTCTGCAATAATGAGTTTATATTATTTAATATATCATCATCGCTACCATTTGTAGAGAAAATACTGTATGTGCAAAGCTTTTGCTCCTCGCATTTTGAAATTGGTCTTAAAACAGAGTTATGCTCAATATCACTTATTAAAATATGAGAAGAGTATTTTAGTAATGATTTAATAGCAATATTTAATGCATATGTGGTATTGTAGGTGAAAACAACATTTTCACTCTCTGCATCAAAAAGCTCAGCTAAAAGCTCTCGTGTTTCAAATATTTTTTCTGCACTTTTAATTGAATAGTAATGAGCGCTTCTGCCGGGATTTCCACAGTAGCTTCGCATACATTCAGCCATTTCCCTTATCACTGATGGTGGTTTTGGAAATGTAGTTGCAGCATTATCAAGATAAATCATAAATTTTCCTTTTATAACCTAAAAATTTCTGTATATTTAACTCTATTTTGCTTTAAGACATTCTCAACCGAGTAAATGTTAATACAGTCAAATTTAATACCATATGCACAGCCTCTTTTTGTCATATGAGGCACAAGCTTTATTATTTCACATTCAATAAATGCTTCATTTAATACTTTTTTTGCCTTTAATGCTATGGTCATTGATCTCAAGGAAGCAACACACATATAAATTGTCCCCCTTTTTATAAGAATGTCTAATTATATACTATGCAAAAAAATATTATATGATAAAAGCAGCCGCAATAAAATGCGACTGCTTTAAATTTTTATAAAATTACCGCTGTGGCTATTCCAAAGTAAACAAGTAGAGAAATAGCATCTACAATTGTAGTAATAAACGGACTTGCCATTACAGCAGGATCAAGACCGATTCGCTTTGCAAGCACAGGAAGAATACATCCCACAAGCTTTGCGATTATAATTACAAGAACAATAGTTAAGCTAACAACTAATGCAACAGTTAATGTTATTTCTGAGTTGCCTAAAAGAAGCTTATCAATAAGTAAAAGCTTAGCAAATGTAGCAATACCTAAAACACCACCGCAAAAGATTGATACTCTTAATTCCTTAAAAATAATTCTAAAAATGTCTCTTAATCTAATTTCCTCAAGAGCAAGACCACGAATAATTGTAACTGATGTTTGTCCACCGGCATTACCGCCTGAGCCCATAAGCATAGGAATAAAGGCGGTTAAAATAGCAGATAGCTTTCCCTCAAAGGTGGTAATTATTTGGCTTGTAAAGGTAGCTGTGATCATAAGAAGCAATAGCCAAGGCATTCTTTGCTTCCATATTTCAAATACACTTGTTGCTAAATATGGCTTATCAGATGGAAGCATAGCGGCCATCTTTTCAATATCCTCTGTTGCTTCCTCTTCAATGACATCAATCGCGTCATCGACGGTGACAATGCCAACAAGTCTGTTTTCCTTGTCAACAACAGGCAAGGCGAGAAGGTCATATTTACTCATTTCTTTAGCAACAACCTCTTTGTCCTCGTGAGTATTTACATAAATGATATTAGTATCCATAATTTCGGATATTATCATTTCCTCGTCAGACAAAAGCAGCTGCTTTGCAGTTACATAGCCTAAAAGCTGTCTATTTGGATTAGTAACATAGCATGTATAAATAGTTTCCTTGTCAATTCCAGTACGGCGAATTCTTTTAAGAGCATCCTCTACGGTAATATCCTCGTCAAGCTTAACATATTCCGTTGTCATAATGCTTCCTGCTGAATCGTCAGGATAATTTAGAATATCATTTATAGCTTTTCTTGATTCTGCATCAGAAATTAATAGAATACGCTTAACAACATTAGCGGGCATTTCCTCAATAATATCAACAGTATCGTCGATATAAATTTCATCAAGCACTTCCTTTAGCTCTGTATCGGTAAAGGAAGAGAGAAGTGTTTCTTGAAAATCGGTATCCATTTCAACGAATACCTCAGCCGCTAAATCCTTCGGTAAAATTCTAAATAAAATTGCAATTTTTTTAGGGAATTCCTGTAAAACTAAAGAAATATCCATTGGCTCCATATCTTTAAGAAGCTCTTTAATTCCACTAAAATTCCTTGCTTCAATCAACTCTTCAAGTTGATTTGTAATTAAATTTAATTCTTCCATATTTTTTCTCCTTTCTAAATTTGAAAGGGCTAAAATAATACGGTAATCTACTGAATGAGTTTCAAGCAGGTACCGCATATTAAATTACACCCTCGAGGTTTACAGGCAGCACCCGTGTCCATACATTCATCTCCTTTTACAGTAATAACACATATATTATATAATTATTATATTCAAAAATCAACACTTTTTAGTAAAATCACTTAATTATTTTAAAATATATCAAGCATAGAATTCCGCAAAGAATTCCTTGTAAAAGCTTCATAATAAAAAATCGCATTTGCTTAAATGGATAACCTTCGCATTCTGCGCATATTTGCATATAAACGCATATACCGCCAAATCCCACGCAAAAGCCAGTCAAAAATCCGCACGCATAAATATAAGTGAAATTATTAATAGTAAAGGCGCCTCTTGAAAAATCAAATAAAACTGTTAAAATAATACTGCAAATGCTGCTTTGCTTTAGATTAAATAATTTAATTATCAAATCACAAAGAGTAGAGAAGAAAACATTAAAGCTACAAACAGTTAAGATTGTAGTTGTTGATGCTTTAATTGATTTCACAATGCCATTAAATAAGCCTAAGCTGTTACTTTCATTGACGCCAATATTACATTTGTTGCCTCTTTTCTCTAAAGTCTTATAAATCAAAATGCTACTAATAATTTGAGCTAAATATAGATATATTCCAAATATGACATCTTGATATATTACGCAACCCACACAACCAATAACAAAACCTATACCTGCATTCGAAGATAAAAAAATTCCGTTATTAAATGTATCATTATCTATATTTTTACTGTATTTTTGACAAATCCCTTTTGCGCCGATTATGAAACCGCAGAGCAGTCCTAATAATATTTCATTGAAATATATTTTGCAATTGCCGAAAATTAAATTTGATAATTTAAAATCGTTATAAATCCTTGTCGTATATAACATAGTCGAAGATAATATCATAAATGGAAATAAAGACGGTATTAACTTTAAATAGCAAAATTTCAAGCTATCGATAACAGATGCAGAAACATATTTTACATTTGCCAAAAATAAAAATAACAAGCTTAAAATTATTACTGTTTTTAAAAAATTGCTTTTACTATTTGTTATTATTGCGCACCTTCTATCATAAACATTTTACTGTAAAATTATATGACTAAGGAGCAATAAATAATGATTAAAAATAAGATAGGACATTTATTTTCAAACAGCTTTGATATACCTCTTGAAAGTCTTTCTGAAATTCCTAACGCGCAATTCATTGGTAATAAGCTTTTACATATAGATGGATGTATTGGCGTTAAAAAATACGAAAGAACTAATATAATCATAAAATGCAAAAAACATATTTTGACAGTTAGCGGCAAAGAGCTTTCTATGATTACATTTTCATTGGGCAGAGTTAGTATAAGAGGCTTTATATCATCATATCAAATCGAGGAAACAGAATGAACAGTTTGTACTCCAAAACATCATTCATTGTTAACAGAAAAGCAAGCGCTAAAGCATTAAATATTATTCTTTCAAACTCTTTGACCTATTTAAAAGCGGACTTTTTAAAAAATGATGACTTAAGAATAACTATACAATCTTCAAAAAAAATACAATATCAAAAGGCTTTTAATAAGTTCGGAATAGATTTAGCATTTGAAAAAGAAAAGGGGATTTTAGCATTTTTAAAAAGAAAAATGTATAGACTTGGGTTTTTGATAGGTTTTATTTTTCTTATTTTATCGCTGTATATTTCATCGAAATTTGTTTGGAAAATAAATGTTTTCGGGAATACTGTTCTTACCGAGGATGAAGTAATTTCAGAGTTAAATGATGCAAGCTTTCATTTAGGTAGCTACATTCCAAGCGTTGATTACAAGGACTTACATAATAAAATTCTTTTGTCATCAGATAAGATAAGCTGGATATCGATAAACATTGACGGAAATGTTGCAAATGTAGTAATCAAAGAAAAATTAGATGAAAAGCCGTCTGATAATATCAAATACTCCAATATCATTGCAAAAAGTGACGGTCAGATTGTATCGATAAGCATTGAAGATGGCGAGAAGCAAATCTCTGTAGGCGATATTGTTAAAAAAGGTGATATATTAATTTCGGGAGTTTTGGACTCGCAATCTCAAGGCGTAAGATATGTTAATGCAAAAGGAAATGTTCGCGCATATGTAAATAAAATAATCGAGATCAAAATGCCATTTATGAACAATGAAAAGGTTTATACAGGCAAGGTTTATATAGATAAATATTATAAAATATTTAATTATTTAATAAAATTTTCTTCAAAGTGTAGAAATTATAGTGTGTTTTGTGATACAATAGAGACAACTAAGCAAATATCACTGTTTAATAAGGTAAAATTACCTGTTTTTTGTACTAAGGTTAAACATCTTGAATACGAAAATGTTAATGTTGAATACACTAAAAAGCAAGTAATAGATATTTCTTTCAAAAAGCTGAGAGAGGAAATGGATAAATCTCTTGAAAATGCTGAGCTTATAACTAAAACAATCAAAACTGATTTTGATGACGAGTATTTTTACATTTACTGTGATTTGTATTGCTTGGAGGATATCGGCGTTGCGGTCGAATTTGAGGTAGAGAATAACGGAGGTTAAAATGGCTGAAAAAACTATAAATACATCTTCACCAAGTGTTACAAGTGCAATTTTTGGCACATGCGATGCAAATATAAATGCGGTTGAAAAAGCATTTAGCGTTAGAATAGTAAATAGACCATTAAATAACGATTTAGGTGACTGTATTACTATTTCCGGTGAGGGAGTAGATGTAAATAACGCATATGAGGTATTACAGTATTTAAAGAAAATGGCAGAAATGAATAGCGTTATCACCGACCAAACTGTTGACTATGTTATTTCTACTGTTATGGACAATCGCACCTCAGAGCTCAATGAGCTTGACGATGATTGCTTCTGCGTTAGTGCTAAGGGCAGACCAATCAAAGCAAAAACAGTCGGTCAAAAGCGTTATGTAAATGCTATTAAAGCTAACACTGTTACTTTGGGAGTTGGCCCTGCGGGAACAGGAAAAACATTTTTAGCGGTGGCTATGGCAACTAAAGCCTTGCGTAGCAAGGAAATTTCAAGAATAATTTTAACTCGTCCTGCTGTTGAGGCAGGCGAACGCCTTGGATTTTTACCGGGTGATTTACAAAGTAAGATTGATCCGTATCTACGCCCACTTTACGATGCGCTCTACGAAATGTTAGGACCTGAAAACTGTGCAAAATATATGGAAAAAATGATAATTGAAATTGCACCATTAGCTTATATGAGAGGAAGAACACTTGACGATTCATTTATAATTCTTGATGAGGCTCAAAACACAACTCCTGAGCAAATGAAAATGTTTTTAACTCGTATAGGCTTTAATTCAAAGGTTGTAGTTACAGGTGACTTATCGCAAACTGATCTGCCAGACGGCAAAAAAAGCGGTCTTGCGGAGGCTGTAAAAATACTAAAAGGTATTGACGGAATCGCTATCCATCAATTTACCGATAAGGATGTTGTAAGACATAAGCTTGTACAAAAAATCATAGTAGCATATGAAAAATATGAAACTGAACAGAGAAATAAAAGAGGAAATAAAAAATGACTTTAACAGTTGATTTTAAGGACGAACAGGAAATATATGAAATTAGAGTCGCTATGAAAGCGATAGTCCGCAAGGCTATCTTTAATACATTAGTGTATGAGGGCTTTGATAAGGATGTCGAGGTTTCCGTAACATTTACCGACAACGAAAAAATCAGAGAGCTAAACAAGAATTACAGGAATAAGGATTCATCAACCGATGTTTTGTCCTTTCCTATGTTCAATTCAACTGAGGAAATGGAATATATGGATGTAGTGCCTTTAGGTGATATAGTAATTTCTCTTGAAAAGGCAAAGGAGCAAGCACATAACTTTTATCACGGTAGCTATCACGAGCTTGCATTTTTAAGTATTCATTCCACCTTACACCTTTTAGGATATGACCACGAAACCTCAAAGGAAGACGAAGAGGATATGTTTAGAAGACAAAAAGAAATTATGGAGATAATAGGATTTTAATGAGAAAAACAGCATTTATTTCAATAGTTGGAAGACCAAATGTAGGTAAAAGCACATTATTAAATGCAATTTTAGGTGAAAAAATTGCAATTGTGTCATCTAAGCCTCAAACAACAAGAAACAGAATTACAGGCATATATACCAAGGACGAAAATCAAATAGTTTTTGTTGATACACCCGGCTTTCAAAAGCCAAGAACAAAATTAGGCGATTATATGCTTGCCGCATCAACTTCATCAATAGGCGGTTCAGATGCAATAATTTTAATTGCCGATGTCTCTTACCCATTAGGTGAGATCGAAAAAAATATTCTTGAAAAGATAAAAGCATCAAAATTACCTTGTATTTTAGTTTTAAACAAAACTGATATGTCTACTCCTGAAAAAATTGCTAAATCAATTGCAGAATACGATCAATACTATAAATTTGATGCTGTTGTTCCTACCTGTGCTTCAAAAGGACAGGGAGTTGATGCAGTTATTGAGGAGTGCTCGAAGTATCTTGCTGAAAGCGAGTGGTTTTTCCCCGAGGATATTATTACAGACCAACCGGAAAAAACTATTGCTGCAGAAACAATTCGTGAAAAAATTCTGCGTACATTAAGCGACGAAATTCCTCACGGTACAGCCGTAGTAATCGAAGAATTTAAGGATAGCGGTAAAATAATTAAAATAAGAGCCGAAATCTATTGCGAAAAATCATCACATAAGGGCATCATTATCGGTAAAAACGGTGAAACCTTAAAAAGAATCGGTTCTTATGCAAGAGAGGACCTTGAAAGATTTTTCGGTGTTCAAGTGTACATCAATCTTTGGGTTAAGGTTAAGGAAAAATGGAGAGATAATACTTTAAATCTTAACAACCTTGGCTATAACCTCAAGGAGTTCAAATGACAGAATTTAAAGTAAACGGCCTTGTTATTTTCGACAGAGAAATTGGCGAAAATGATAAGCTTTTAACCGTTTTATGTGAAAAATACGGAAAAATCTTTGTAATAGCAAAGGGCGTTAAAAGTATGAAAAACAGAAATATGTGTTGCTCGCATATTTTCTCATACGCAAGCTTTGTTATTCGCAGGAAGGGCAATTATTATTATCTTGTAGATAGTGACCTTATTGAGAATTTCTTTTCTGTGCGAAATGACATTTTAAAGCTTTCCTTAGCATCATATTTTTGCGATGTTATTAATCACATCGCGCAAGAGGGAGTAAATGAGGATCAGCTCTTACGCTTGGCACTAAACAGTATTTTCGCACTATCTACCGATAAATATGAGTTAGAGCATATTCGCGCCGCTTTTCAATTAAGAGTAGTAGCAGAAATCGGTATGTCTCCGGATGTTTTCTCTTGTTCACACTGCGGTAAAACAGAGGAAATTTCCGGTCATTTAGACTTAATTGATGGCGTGCTTATATGCAAAGACTGTATAGGAAAAATTAGTTACTCTTTAGAGGAAAATCCTTTTGCTGAAAGAGGCTTGCAAAAGCCAATTGCAACTGTAAATCCGTCAATAATTGAAGCCATTAAGTACATAACAGGCTCAGATATTAAAAAGTTTCTTTCCTTTAGCTTAGATTTAAATGATTATAATCTTTTATACGATTTAAGCGAAAGATTTTTAATAAATCAGCTTGAAAGAAGCTTTTATTCATTAGATTTTTATAAATCACTTATTTAGGAGAAATATGTTAAACATAAATAGAGCAGTTCGAATTTTAGAGCTTGATAAAATATTAGAAATGCTTTCCTCTGTTGCCTCAACTGAGGGCGCCAAAAAAAGAGCATTGTCTCTTTTGCCAACCTCTAATATTGAAGCAGTAAAAAGAAGACAAGCACTAACTAACGATGCAAAGCAAATGGCAGGAATTAAGGGCGCGCCATCATTTAACAATGTGCCTGAAATACTTGATACAGTTGAAAAGGCTGAAAAAAACTCAATTCTCTCTCCGAGAGAAATTTTAGATGTTGCTTCAGTTCTTCAAGTTTCCCGTTTACTACTTGAATATATTCATTCCGATGCAATCAAACCGTGTCAGCTATCTGTTATTTTTGAATCGTTAGTTCCAAATAAAAATTTAGAAGCTAAAATTTATAAGGCTATTATCGGCGAGGACCTTATAGCAGATGATGCAAGCCCCGCTTTAGCTGATATTAGGCGAAAAATTCGTTATCAAACCAATAAAATCAGAGAGGTACTCCAAAGCTATTTATCAGGTGAAAAATCCAAGTATTTAAGAGAAAATCTTATTACTATGCGTAACGGAAGATATGTTTTACCTGTAAAAAATGAAGACAAAAACGAAATCAAGGGACTTATTCATGATACCTCAGGAAGCGGTGCAACTCTTTTTATTGAACCGATTGCTGTTGTTGAAGCGAATAATGAGCTAAGAACTCTGTATGGTAACGAGCAAGCCGAAATTGAGCGCATTTTAGCTGAATTTTCACAACAAATTGCAGATTCTGCATTTAAAATAAAAAATAATTACAGAAGTATTACAGAAATTGCTTTCTATTTTGCTTGCGCAGAGCTTGCATACAAGATGAAAGCAATTGAGCCTGAAATCACTGAAAAACGAGTGATTTCTTATGTAAGAGCTCGACATCCGCTTCTTGATAAAAACAAAGTTGTTCCAATCAACATTGATATTGGTAGCGACTTTGATATGCTTGTCATTACAGGCCCGAATACAGGTGGCAAAACTGTTACACTTAAAACCATTGGTTTATTTTCTTTAATGGCTCAGTCAGGACTGCAAATTCCTGCTGATAATGCGAAAATTTGTATTTTTGACGGAATTTTTCCTGATATTGGCGATGAGCAAAGCATAGAGCAATCTCTGTCAACATTTTCATCGCACATGGTTTCAATTGTTAATATCCTTGAAAATGTTACAAATAAGTCCCTCGTTTTATTTGATGAATTAGGCGCAGGAACTGATCCGATTGAAGGTGCGGCGCTTGCTCAGTCAATACTTGAAAAAATGCTTGAAAAAAAGCTGATTTGCGCAGCAACCACTCACTATGCAGAATTAAAAGCATTTGCTTTGGATACTGAAAGAGTATCAAATGCATCCTGTGAATTTGATATAAATACCTTAAAACCAACCTATAAGCTAATTATAGGTGCGCCTGGTAAATCAAATGCGTTTTCAATATCAAGCAAGCTTGGAGTTTCAAACGAGGTAATTTCAAGGGCCAAGAAGCTTATTTCTGACGATAGCAGAAGCTTTGAATCTGTAATAGAAAAGCTTGAAGCAACAAGAATTGCACTTGAAAAAGAAAAGAACCAAGCAGCGACATTAAGAAAAGAGCTTGAAATAACTAAAGCAAAAGCCGAAAAGGAACTTAAGGACAAGCTCGCTAACGCGGAATCTACAAGCGAGGAACTGATTAGAAAGGCTCAACAGTACATTTCTGGAGCAAGAGCAAGCGCGGAATTCGTATTTGATCAGCTTGATAAGCTTCAAAAGCAAAAGAATTCCAAGGATTTTGGCTCTAAATATGTTGATGCTAAAAAAGCATTACGAGCAAGATTGAATAAGGATGACGACATATATAATCCTGTTGTAGAAATTGATGAAAATTATGTTTTACCAAGAGCCTTAGTAAAAGGAGATAATGTAATTTTAAGAAATTTAGGTACTGAAGGTGTGCTATTAACCGATCCCGATAAAAACGGAAATGTTACAGTTCAATCAGGAATTATCAAGACAAAAACTAACATTAAAAATCTTGCTTTAGCTACAAATACACCTAAAAAAGAAAATACTGCTTCATCAAAACCAAAAAATATAGCTTCAAAAAGCTTTTCTATTTCGCTTGATGTTCGCGGAAAAAATATTGAGGATGCTTGGATGGATATTGATAAATATCTTGACGAAGCAATAATTTGCGGTGTAAACAGTGTTACAATTGTTCACGGCAAGGGTACCGGTGTTTTAAGAAGAGGTCTTTGGGAATTTTTCAGAAAAGACTATCGAATCAAAAAATACAGAAACGGAGAGTACGGTGAAGGTGACTTTGGCGTAACCATCATTGAACTTAAACATTAAATATTATATAATTTATAAAAAAGACTTGAAATTTTATGTCCTTGTTGGTATAATGTTTTCATATGTCAAGTTATGATACACAAATTTCATTTATGAGAGGATACTACTATGGCTGAATTAAAAATGCTTGCAATTGACCTCGGTGCGTCAAGCGGTAGAGGAATAGTTGGTAAATTCGACGGCAAAAAATTCACCGTTGAAGAAAACCACAGATTTCCTAATGAGCCCGTTAACACTAACGGTAATTTTAATTGGGATATTTTAAGAATATTCCACGAAATCAAAGCTTCAATTTCTAAGTGCGCTTTATCTGAGGATAAGGATATTAAGAGCATCGGTATTGACACATGGGGCGTTGACTACGGATTTATTGACAAAAATGGCGCTTTAATGGCAAATCCGTACCATTACCGTGATGCAAGAACTGACGGTATTCAACCATATGCCTTCCAAACTGTTCCTTTTGAAGAATTATACGGAATTACAGGTATTCAAACTATCAATTTTAACACAATCTATCAATTAGTTGCTGATTTAAGAGATAGACCGTATATGATTGAAAATGCAGAGCGCTTACTTTTTACTCCCGACCTTCTTAACTATTTCTTAACAGGTCAAAAATTTACTGAATATACAATTGCATCAACCGGCGCTGTTCTTGATGCAAAAGCAAGAAATATTTCTGTTGATTTGCTAAAAAAATTCGGTATTAACGATAAGCTATTTTCTCCTGTTGTTATGCCGGGACATAAAATTGGCAAGCTAACTCCATCACTAATTTCTGAGCTTGGTAATATTAGTGCCGATGTAGTTAATATCGCTTCACACGATACCGCAAGCGCTGTTATTGCCGTTCCTGCAAAGCGCGGAGATGATTTTGTTTACATAAGCAGCGGTACTTGGTCGCTTATGGGAGTAGAAAATGATGAGCCTGTAATTAATGCTCAATCAATGAGCTATAACTTCACAAATGAAGGAGGAGCAGGCGGTAAAATCAGATTTCTTAAAAATATTATGGGCTTATGGCTTGAGCAAGAATCAAGAAGACAGTGGAAGAGAGAAGGACTCAGCTTCACATTTGATGAACTTACTGCCAAAGCGCTTGAAGCGAAACCATTTGCTTGCTTCATAAATCCAAATGATGATTTATTTACTCCTGCAGGAGATATGCCTGGCAGAATCAGAGAATTCTGTAAGAGAACAAACCAATATGTACCTGAAACCGTTGGCGAAATTGTAAGATGTATTTTTGAAAGCCTGGCGCTATGTTACAGACATACAATTGAAAGCATTGAGGATATGACGGGAAAGAAATATTCATCAATTAATATTGTTGGTGGCGGTACAAAGGAAAAAATCCTTTGTCAATATGCTGCTGATGCTTCTAACAGAGTTGTTTATGCAGGTCCTGTTGAGGCTACCGCTATTGGTAACATTGCAATGCAAACAATTGCAACAGGCGAGCTTAAGGATATCTACGAGGCAAGAGATATTGTTAGAAATTCATTTGAAATAAAGGTATACGAGCCTAACCATAGCGATGCTTGGGATGAAGCATACCAAAGATATTTAAATATTTGTAAATAAGAGGTGCATTATGGTAAATGAAATGTATGAATTAGCAAAAAAAGCATACGCAGAGCTTGGAATTGATACCGATGCAGTTATTGAAAAGCTTAAGAATGTTCCTATTTCAATCCAATGCTGGCAAGGCGACGATGTTAGAGGCTTTGAAAGCAAGGGACCTTTAACAGGCGGTATTCAAACAACAGGTAATTATCCCGGCGCAGCTCGTAATATTGAGGAGCTTCAGGCTGACTTTGAAAAAGCGGCTTCTATGATTCCGGGTAAAAAGAAAATTTGCTTACATGCAATTTATCTTGATAATAAAGGAGAGACCGTTCCAAGAGATCAGATTAAGCCTGAGCACTACGATGTATGGATTAAGTGGGCAAAGGAAAAGGGCTTCGGTCTTAACTTAGACCCAACATGCTTTTCGCATCCACTTTCTGAGGACGGCTTTACACTTAGCCACCACGATGAAAAGGTTCGCCAATTTTGGATTGACCATGTAATCGCCACAAGAAAGATTGCCGAGTATATCGGTAAGGAAATGGGTGAGGTTTGCGCAAGTAACTATTGGATTCCGGACGGCTTTAAGGATATTCCTGTTGACCGCAACGGATACAGAAAGAGACTTGAGGACTCACTTGATAAGATTTTCGCAGTTGAGGTTGATCCGAAATACAATGTAGCAGCACTTGAAGGTAAGGTGTTCGGCATCGGTGCGGAAAGCTGTACAATCGGCTCAAATGATTTCTATCTTGGTTATTGCGCGAAAAAGGGACAGTATTTAACACTTGATGCAGGTCACTTCCATCCAACGGAATTTATTTCTGATAAGATTAGCACCGCGCTTCAATTTACTCCCGGCTTATTACTCCATGTTTCCCGTCCTGTTAGATGGGATAGTGACCATGTAGTTATATTTGACGATGAGTTAAAAGCTATTGCACAGGAAATCGTTAGAAGCGGTGAAATGGATAGAATTCACATCGGTCTTGACTTCTTTGATGCAAGCATAAACAGAGTTGCCGCTTGGGTAATCGGTGCAAGAAACCTTGAAAAAGCGCTTTTATATGCAATGCTTGAGCCAACAGACCTTCTTAAGAAATACGAGCTTGAATTAGACTACACATCTCGTCTTGGCTTACTTGAAACCTTAAAATCATACCCATTTACAGCCGTATGGCAAAAATACTGCTTAGAATGCGGTGTTCCAACAGGCTTTGATTGGATAGATGAGGTTAAAAAATACGAAAAGGAAGTTCTTTCCAAGAGATAATATAGAGATTAATCTATAAAATAATTTTCACTTACTATTATTAAATAACACGGCAAATTTATGGGGGATATATCAATGAACGAGAATGTA